>CAYUIL010000017.1:0-19782 GCA_964444715.1 uncultured Pirellulales bacterium
TTTTATAGGTCCGTACCCACAAATATTTTTATTGTTTTGATATTGCTCTGTCAAGGAAATTACCATTTTCCGGTTTTTCTTGCCTCGGCCTTTGGAAGGTCTTTCAAAGGAGCGGTGAACTTTTTAAGGTCTTCGGCGGGCAACTCGTAATCAATGAGTTTTCCCGAGAGGAAGGCATCGTAGCCGGTCAGGTCCATAAGGCCGTGGCCGCTGTAGTTGAACAGAATGACCTTTTCTTTGCCTTCTTCTTTGGCCTTTGCGGCTTCGTCAATGACCGCTGCGATTGCGTGGCTGGTTTCCGGAGCGGTGATAGCGCCTTCGGTCCTGGCCCAGGTGAGTGCGGCCTCATAGCATTTTTTCTGATGATAGGCCTTTGGTTCAAGAAGACCTTCGACGATGGCCTGGCAGACCAAGGGAGCCATACCGTGATATCGCAGGCCGCCGGCGTGGATGGGTGGGGGGATGAAGGCGTGCCCAAGACTGTACATTGCCAGAAGCGGGGTCGTGCAGGCGGTATCGCCGAAGTCGTAAACGAAGGGCGCGCGTGTCATAGTAGGGCAGGCCGTCGGCTCGACGGGTATAATCTTTATCTTTGCGCCGTTGATTTTGTCGGCTACGAAGGGGAAAGACAGGCCTGCGAAGTTACTACCGCCGCCGGCGCAGCCAATGACGACATCGACTTTCTTTTCGCCGGCCAGTTTCAACTGCTTTTTGGCTTCGAGGCCAATTATGGTCTGATGCAGCAGGACGTGATTTAAGACGCTTCCAAGCGAATATCGTGTTTTGCCTGTTGGGTCGGTTACGGCTGCTTCGATTGCCTCGCTGATGGCTATGCCGAGCGAGCCGGGCGTGTTGGGCATCTCGGCGAGGACCTTTCTGCCGGCGTTTGTCTCGTTGCTGGGGCTTGCGACGCAGTTTGCGTCCCAGACCTGCATCATAATTTTTCTGTAGGGCTTCTGGTCGAAGCTGATTCTGACCATAAACACCTTGCATTCCAGTCCCAGCAGGCAACAGGCAAAGGCAAGAGCGCTACCCCACTGGCCTGCGCCGGTTTCGGTGGTGAGGCGTTTCATGCCGAACTGTTTATTGTACCAGGCCTGCGGGACGGCGGTGTTTGGCTTGTGGCTGCCGGGTGGGCTGTAGCTTTCATCCTTGTAGTAGATGTGTGCCGGGGTTTTCAAATACCTTTCGAGATAAACGGCTCTTTTGAGCGGTGCGGGGCGCCACCTGTATAAGATGTCGAGGATTTCTTCGGGGATGTCTATCCATTGTTTGGGACTGACCTCCTGCTCGATGAGGTTCATCGGGAAGACCGGCGCCAGCATTTCAGGGCCAATGGGTTTGCCATCGGGGCCGAGGGGCGGCAGCAGAGGCGTGGGCAGGTCGGCTGCGAGGTTGTACCATTGTCGGGGTATGTCATTTTCTTTCAACTGAATTTTGACTTCCATAATATCTCTCCAATCAGATTGTAGTTGCGTTTAACAACACTGATAAGGCCATTATTGCTAAAGCATCAGGGTCTGGCTGTCAAGAAAATTTATTTGATATTTTTCACCGCCGACAAACGTGTAATATGGTTCGGTGGTTGCAGGCAAGGATGAAAAACGCTGTTTGACAGTCCCGGACAGGATAGCGGCTCCGCCGCGCTCAATCCGCGATAAGCGATACGAAACACGAACGACGAATTTACATACTCGATTCGACCTTTGCCTGAATCAGTTCTGAGCCACTAAAGTCAACAGTCACGCTGTCCGCGCCGAACGCCTTGCCCAACGTCTCCAGCGTCTGCTTGGCGGAGCTTTGCACCTCCGACCGCATCTTATCGACGAAATCCTTGGCCATATGCCCGGCCTGCTGTTTCGCCTCTTCCTTCAGCCGATTCTTGTCTGTCTCAGTAAACCCCGGCCCGAATGCCCGGTTCAGCAAATCCGGTATCAGCCACGGCAGCAACTTCATGCTTTGCTCGTCGTAGAAGCTGACGTCGCGGATATGCGTCTGGTAGAAACATCTCGGCATCCCCAATCGATACTGCCTTTCGCCCGTCTGTTCGATAACAAAGTCGTTGCTACGCAGGTCGTATCTGAAATCAATCTCGAACTCAAATATCATCGCCATTTTCTTGTTGCTCAACAGCCACGTCAGATACTGCTTCCCAAACTCGCCGAACCAGTGCTCGACTGCCGTCACAATCTCTTTGGTTATCATCTTGAACACGACAAGCTCCCCGACGCTGCGAAGTTCCTCTATCGAGGTGTGCACATGTACGTCCTCCCCGCGCAGCTCCCCTTTGCTTCGCCTTTTGAAAAACACAACCGCTACGACCGCTGCTGCAAATCCCGCAACCGCCCCAATCAAAAACCTGTCCATATTTACACCTCTCGCAAGAATCCAACAAACCCTGGCGACTGACTTTAGGCCCCATTAGCGTATCCCCACTCCCCTTAAAAATCAATGTTTTTTGCAGGAGCGCAAGGAGGAATATGGCTTCGACAGGTTCACAGCGGGGGCGTATAATATGGCTTTATGGGTTCGGGCAGGGATGAAAAGACGTTGTTTGGCAGCTCGGAGCGGGCCAACATTGCTTCAGCGGCGCCATTGGCGGTGCGGATGAGGCCGAGGACCTTAGATGAGTTTGTGGGGCAGGGGCATTTTGTCGGGGAGGGGAAACTGCTGCGGAGGATGCTTGAGGCGGATGCGCTGAGCAGCTTGATTTTTTATGGCCAGCCGGGGGCAGGAAAGACGTCTCTTGCGAACGTCATCGCAAATCAGACCAAGGCGGAATTTCGGTATTTGAGCGCGCCTGCGGCGTCGGTGAAGGACATTCGGGACGTGATAGCCGAGGCGAAGGACCGGCTGGGAGCAGGGGGCAGGCGGACGGTTTTGTTTATCGACGAGATTCATCGGTTCAATCGGGCGCAGCAGGACGTGCTTTTGGATGACGTGGAATCGGGGGTTTTGATTTTCATAGGCGCGACGACGGAGAATCCGTTTTTTGCAGTGAATTCGCCGTTGATTAGCCGAAGCACGGTGTTTTATTTTGAGCCGTTGAGCGAAGAGGATGTATTGAAGGTGTTAAGATGGGCAATCAGCGATAAAGAGCGAGGGCTTGGTAAATTTGAGATTGAGGCGGATGAAAAGGCGCTGAAGTATCTTGCGACGGTCTGCGACGGCGACGCGAGGAAGGCGTTGACGGCGCTGGAAGTGGGTGTTTTGTCGAGCGCGGGCAAGATGCCCGCGACACGAATAAAGTTTGATTTGCAGACGGCGAAGGACTCGATTCAGGGAAAGACAATCGACTATGACGGCACGGGCGATACGCATTACGATTTGGCAAGCGCTTTTCAAAAGAGTATGCGTGGCAGCGACCCTGATGCGACGGTTTACTGGCTTGCGCGAATGATAGCTGGCGGGGAGGACGTTCGGTTTATTGCCAGAAGGATAGCGGTATGTGCGGCTGAGGACGTTGGCAACGCCGACCCAATGGCGACGGTATTAGCGGCTGCGGCTGTTCAGATAAGCGAGTTTGTGGGTCTGCCTGAGGCGCAGCTGGCGTTGGCGCAGGCGGCGATTTACGTGGCGTGCGCGCCGAAGTCAAACGCATCATCGTCGGCGATTTGGAATGCGGCGGGCGATGTGCAAAATGAGCCGACGGTGCCTGTGCCAAAACATTTGAAGGACAGTCATTATCCCGCGGCGAAAAAGATGGGCTTCGGCGCCGACTACAAATATCCGCACAGTTTCGACGGCGGTTTTGTGGCGCAGGATTATCTGCCGGCGGGCGTGAAGAAAAAATACTACAGGCCGACGGAGCGGGGATACGAAAAAAATATCAGTCATTATTTACAAAAGCTGGAAAGCTTGATAAAAGATAGCAAGGCCAACCACGACAATTGATTATTTTCTATTGATGATTGATTATTGTAAGCAGCAAACACGGTGGATGACTGTGGCACGGCCATCTTGGCCGTGTTTTCACGGGCTGGAAGCCCGTGCCACGCCGGGCTCAGGGTGAATGGGGTTGGATATGGATAAGGCGCAGTTGAGGCAGGAGTTGCAGAAGTGCCTGATTGGCATAGCGGACGAGCAGCGCAAAGAGAAAAGCCACAGGGCGTGCCGGAATCTGATTGCGACGAGTGAGTTTCAGAACGCCTCAGCGATTATGATGTATCTGTCACTTCCTCACGAGCTGGACACTTCCGAAGCGATACTTTGCGCGTGGCAGCTGGGCAAGACGGTGGTTGTGCCGAAGGTGTCGTGGCAGCAGCGGCATATGATACCCGTGCAGATAAACTCGTTAGAGACGGGTTTTTCGGCGGAAGTGGCAGGTCTGCGAAATCCGATAACCGGGGTGCCGGTGCCGTTTGAGGATATCGATTTAGTGGTGGTGCCTGGTTTGGGTTTTGACCGCAAGGGCAATCGCTTAGGGCGTGGCGGGTCGTACTACGACAGGTTCTTTGCCAACAAGGAGTTAAAGGCGCCGAAGTGTGGTTTCGCGTTCGCGGAACAACTGATAGAATCGGTGCCTGTGACGGACCACGATGTGCCGGTTGATTTTCTGGTTACGGACGAGGAAGCGCTGTATTTTAGCCATAGCGACTCTGGTAGCGGCAGCAAGGACAGGAAGGCGGAACTAAGCAAGGAAGGAGATTAAGATGGCTGTTTACCCGGGAGGTTACAATGATATGCGAGCGGCCCGGCTTCGCACAATTCTCTACAGCGTGGCTGCGGTGGTAATTATTGGGGTTGTGGCTGTTGTGGGATATGTCTTGGCGTTACGGCATCGAGGAGGGAATACTTCGCAAAGTGTGCCGTCGGCGCCGGGGGGGGAGGTCGTGGAGGCCGAGCCGGCGGGGCCGACCACAACCGCCGAGCCGAATGTGGTCTCGCGAGGTGTAAGCCCGGCGGTTGTGACTGAGCCGAACCAGGCGGTGACGGACCTTATCGCTCAGGCGATGGCGCTACTGAATCAAAGGCCGCCGAGGATTATCGAGGCAAGGGACCGGCTTAATGAAATTTTGCCGATGGCTGGGGGGCAGGAGCGGACGTTTGTAAAGGAGCAGCTTGCGGCTCTTGCGGACAAGTGGTTGTTCAGCAGGTTGGTGTACCCGGAGGACAAGCTGTGCGCCGGTTACAAGGTCAATCCCGGTGATTTGCTGGCCAGTATCGGCAAGAAGTATAATGTGCCGTATGAGATTTTGATGCAGATAAACGATATCGCCAGGCCGGAGCTGCTTCAGGCCGATGCGACGATAAAGGTAATCAACGGGCCTTTCAACGCGAGGGTGTGGCGGTCGACGTTTACGATGGATTTGTATCTGCAGAATACTTACGTGAAGAGCTTTCCGGTGGGGCTGGGCAAGCCGGGGATGGAGACGCCCACCGGCAGGTGGCGTGTGAAAGAGGGCGGCAAGCTGATACAGCCGATATGGACGGACCCCGTAAGCGGCAGGACATACCATCCTGAGGACCCGGATTATCCGCTGGGTTCGCGGTGGATAGCCCTTGAGGGGCTTGAGGGGGCGGCGGTGGACAGGACGGGCTTTGCGATTCACGGCACCAAGGCCCCGGAGCAGATTGGGACGGCGGATTCGCAGGGTTGTATTCGGCTGCATAATGGCGATGCGATACTGGTGTACAATCTGATGATGCCGGGCGCTTCGCTTGTGGATGTGGTAGAGTGAGTGATTATTGATGAATGATTATTGATTATTGTAAACGACTGACACGTGGACTGCGTGTCTTCAAATCATCAATTATCAATAATCAATTTCGGCGGTTCCTGCGGTTAGAAGGAATTTAGCGTGGTTAGCCAGGGAGCGGTTAAAAAAGGTCGGGGGGTAAAGTTTTACGCATTGGTGACATCGGTGTGTGTTCACGCGGCGGCGTTGTTGATTTTCGCGGCGGTGAAGATAACGCAGGCCGCTCCTGCCCCACTACAGACAACGGCGGTCGTCAGTATTAGTCGGGCGGCGGCACTTGCCGACAGAGCCGCGGTTATTCCCAAGCCGAAGATTAATCCCGTCGATAAGGGCAGGCCGATAGTTAAAACGACCGGGAAGGGATTAGTGAGCATCCGACCTGTATTTGACATTCCTACGCGGGATTACGGGCAGCAGACGGAAGAAATCAGGCAGCCCGTCCGGTCGGAGGTATTTGCGACGGGCAGCGCCGGGATATTTCCGGAAAACACGGAATTTTTCGGCAGCACGGCGCAGGGCAGGAGAATTTGTTACGTTGTAGATTGTTCAGGGAGTATGCAGGGGTTGTGGCAGCGGGTGCGGGGAGAGCTTTTCGAGTCGATTGGACAATTGCAGCCGGACCAGTACTTTTGCGTGATTGTTTTTGGGGCGGGCAGCGTTCTGGGATCGTCCAGCGGCAAAATGGTGCGGGCAACCGAGCAGGCCAAGAAAGACGCCTGCAGTTTCATCGGCTCGTTGCGGCCCACGGGCACAACGAATGCGCTGGCCGCGATACAGCAGGCGGTGAAGATTCGAGATGAAACGGGCGTCGGGCCTTCGCTTGTTTATTTTCTGACGGATGGTTTTGAGCTGAGCGAGCAGGACAGCTCCAGGTTTGCACACCAGGTTATGACGATGCTGCGGAGTTTTTCGCCTAAGACGAAAATAAATACGATTGGTTTTTGGCCTGCGGAACAGGACCGCAAGCTTTTGGAGACAATGGCGCGGGAAAGCGGCGGCGAGTTTGTCGTTGTTGGCGACGGCGGGACTTGAAGGTGATGTAAGGATTGGCGTAACGATGCGAAGAGATTTTCTATTGAAGGTTATTTTGCTGGGTTTTGTGCTGGCGACGGTGTCGGCGGTGATATTTGTTACGGCAAGGGGCGATTTGTCGCCCGCTACGGCCGGAACGCAGACGCTGTTTGACCGATTTGTAACATCCGGCGGCTGGATTGTATGGTTTGTTTTGGTGCCGATGTCGTTTGTTATGGTTTATCTGGCGGTGCTTTACTGTCTCACTATTCGGCCCAGGATGCTTGTCCCGGCGGGTGCAGGTGATGAGATTGTGAGGATGGCGCAGCAGCTTGAGCCGGCGCAGTTTGTGAAAGGGCTTGCGGGCAGAGAGGATTTTGTAAGCGTGGCGGTTACAAAGGCGGTGAGCAAGGGCGGGGTTGACTGGTTTCGGATGAGAGACGCATTTTTCGAGAGCGTGCAGGAGCAGGCGTTGCGGCTTGGCAGACGTATTGAGTGGATTAACCTGATTGGCAACGTGTCGCCGATGGTGGGGCTGTTCGGGACGATTGTCGGGATGATAGAGTTGTTCAACGCGATAGTCATTGCGGGCGGTCAGCCGCAGCCGGCGCAATTGGCCGGGGGTATATCCGTTGCTTTGGTGACGACCTTTTGGGGGCTGTTGATTGCGATACCGGCGCTTACGGTTTACGGGATATTCAGGAACCGCGTTGAGGCGCTGGCGAATTTGGCGATGGAGCAGGGCGAGAATATACTACCTAAGATAAGGCGTGGTTTTGAAAAGCAAAAAGCGGCGCAGCAGCCGGCGGCGGCTCAAAGGCAGCCGATTCAGCAAATCAGAGGCAAACCGTCGCAGGCCGACCGGCAGCCGACGACCCCGACGTAAGGTAATCACAGGGCGATTATGCCGTCAGCGAACGTTATCAGATTGAATAATACAGGCGAGCTGATGTCGCTCAACCTGACGCCCGTGATAGATATTGTCTTTCAGTTGATAATATTTTTCGCCGTTACCTGCCAGTTTATTGAGGCGGAGAATTTTCCGGTTACGGTTCCCGATAATTGTAAGTTTGCCAATACCGACGAGAAGCCGGGGACGCAGATTACCACTGTTACAGTTATAAAGGCCGGCCTGGGCAGAAGTTACTTTGCAGTTGGTTCGGAGAAGGTTGCGGCGTCAAATTACGAGAAAATAGCGGACCGGCTCACTGTGTTTTTGGACACTCGTTTGAAAGACCTGCCTGCAGAAAACAGGGTTGTTACGCTGCGTATTGACAAGGATGTTCCCTTCGCCGAGGCCCAGTATGCCTTAGCCGCCATCGCTAAAAGTTCCGCAACCGATATCCGCTTAGCGGCGTTCAAAGACGCAGAAGTTTACAAGTAATAGACCATTGCCCGGGGTTTTCGGGGGGCGGCTTTACGCGGATTCTTTTTTTGCGGGGAGGTGTCTTGCGGCGGATAAGGGCACTGCGCGTTCCACGATGTCTTTGGTAATCACGTATTTGGCGGGCTTGGGCTCCTCGGGCAGTTGATACATCAGGTCAATCATCAATTCTTCGGCCTTGGAGCGCAAAGCCCTTGCGCCGGTGTCGTGCTTGAGGGCTTGTTTAGCCAGTGCGTGCAGGGCGTCGTCGGTGAATTCGAGTTCGGCGTTTTCCATCTCGAAGAATTTCTGATACTGCTTGACGAGGGCGTTTTTGGGCTTGGTGAGGATATCGATAAGGGCGGCCTCATCGAGAGGCGACAGGGTGGTAATTACCGGGACTCGCCCGACGAACTCGGGAATCATTCCGAACTCGATGACGTCTTCAGGGATGACCTGTTGGAGGACATTTGTCAGTTCTGCTTTCTCGTCCGGCTGGGCCGACAGTTCTGAATCGAAGCCAATCATTTTTCTGCCGAGGCGTTTCTTGATGATATTGTCGAGGCCGACGAAGGTGCCGCCGCAAATGAACAGGATGTGGGAGGTGTCCATTTGAATGTAGGATTGTTCGGGGTGTTTTCGGCCGCCCTGCGGAGGTATATTGGCGATGGTTCCTTCCAACATTTTCAGAAGCGCCTGCTGGACGCCTTCACCGGAGACGTCTCTTGTGATTGAGATATTTTGATTGGTCTTGCCGATTTTGTCGATTTCATCGACGTAAACGATGCCTCGCTGGGCTGCTTCGAGGTCGAAGTCGGCGTTTTGCAGGAGGCGGAGCAGGAAGTTTTCGACGTCTTCGCCGACGTAGCCGGCTTCAGTGACGGTGGTGGCGTCGCAGATTGCGAAGGGGACGTCGAGGAATCTCGCCAGCGTCCGCGCAAGCAGGGTTTTTCCTGCACCGGTGGGGCCTATGAGCAGGACGTTGGATTTATCTATCTCGACGTCGTCTTTGCTTTTGTCGGTGTGCACGAGCCGTTTGTAGTGGTTATGGACGGCGACGGAGATACGTTTTTTGGCGTGCTCCTGGCCGATGACGTACTGGTCGAGGTATTCTTTAATTTCTCTCGGGGCGGGCAGCTTCTTTGTGCCGATGGCGGCCCGGCTTGCCTGCTTGCGGTTTTGCCTGATGATGTCGCTGCACAGGCCGACGCAGTCGGGGCAGATAAAGACCTTATTGGGGCCTTCGATGAAGGTGTCCTGCTGTGTGCTGGCCCGGCCGCAGAAGCTGCACACGGCCCTGGTTTTGTGGGTATCATTCTGTTTTGCCATAGTTTGTCCTAAGCTAAATTTGGCGGGGCCATCCGCCTGCGGCGGATAAAGCCCTGCCCTACAAATACCGGTGTTGCTATATTGTAAATCGGCTGATTGTCTGTTGCAACTTAATTGGCCCTTTTGCCGCATTGCTGCTTCAGCGAATCGAGTTTTTCGGCCCAGGGCGGGGGAATTTGGGGGTAGCTGTTAAAAAGCACGTCGATGATGTGGGCGATATTTTGCCTGTCTGGCCGGGGCGATTTTGCGAGGCAGTCAAGCTCGTGGTATTTTGCCTGCCACCAGCTCCAGCTTTTCTGGTTTAATTCGGTCGTATCATTTCGTCGGATTTCGGCGATTTTTGCCCACAGTAAAGAAGCTTGATTAAAGTCGCCCTTTGCCATAAGCAATCTGGCTTTGGGACGCAGCCAGTTTATGTCGTTTTCATCGGCTAAGGAATTAAGCAAAGTATGTGCAAAGTCGCGGTTGTCTCGGAGGATTGAGACCTCGGCAAGCGTCTGGGTGGTTTGTCGGCTGTTGAGAATTTTGTGGGCGAATTCGGCCAGCGCATTGCAATCGAGCAGCATTTGATTGAAGTCGTTGGCGTCCTGTTGCCACAGTTCGATTTTATCGACGATTTCCGAGGCGATTCCGGCAGCTGCCGGCGCCATTGAGCCGCTGTCGAGGATGATGGCCTGCGACATAAGGCGAGCGGATTCTTCCAGCCGGCCAAGCTGCTGCAGTGCCTGTGCTTTGTAAAGAGCGTATCCCTGGCCGGCTCCAACAGCGTCGAGCATATCGAGGGCCTTTTGGGCTGACTGAGAGTTTGCGTCGTCGAGGAGCGTTTGGCAGTAAATGGCGATTGCCTCATCGCAGATGGTGAGATTTTCAGCGCCTACGGCGGGGACATTTGAAATGAGGTCGGCCAGTTGCGGCAACAGGGTGTGTTCTTCAGTTTTGGTGTGGGCCTGCTGCAATTGCTGTGTTAAGAGGTCCAGCTTGGCGCGGTTTTGATACCGGCCGGGCGTTGAAGATATTTTTTCGAGGAGCTGTCGGGCCTGGTCGTCTTTGTCGCAGGAAGCCAAGACCGGGGCGTAAAGATACTCGATATCGCTGAAGTTCGGGTCACGATTGGGGTCTGCAATCGAGAGGTAATTCTCGAAGGCCTCACAGACAAGAGGGCAGTGGTTCGCGGTTTCGGTGTGAAGTTTATGGGCGAGGAGCACGGCCTGCTTTGCAGTTTCGCCGGCGTTTACGTCGCTATCCTTCGCAAGCCGGCTGGCATCTATCAAAAAACGGACCGCCTCTGCGGGCGAGGTTTCAACGGCCGACATTGCCGCGATAAACAGGAACTTAGGCGTGCGGAATTTGTCGGCGGTCGTCATCTTCCCAATTACGTCGGCGGAGCTGTCGAAATGATTTTGCCAGGCAAACTGTGCGGCAAGCTCCGCCTCAAAGGCGGTGACGGGCAGCGAATTTACATCGGCAAATCCGTCTTGTTTGTACTGGCTTTGCAAATCGTCGAGAACAAGCCGGCCGAGGCCATCTTTTATGAGGGGAAAAAGCGAAACTGTTTTGTTGAGTGACTGCGGGTTAAATCGGTGCTGGAGGCAGGCAAGGGAGAGGGTGATTTCGCGGTCGGAAATGCAATCGGTTTGGGCGATTTGGTCGGAAAGCTCGCTTAGCCGGTCTGATTTCTGCGGGCTGAACAGCTTAATCATTTCCAGTTCGGCCCTGAATCTGGCCGGGCAAGGGACGTCCGTTTGGGCAAGGACGGCGTCGAGCTGTTTTTTGGCAAGGGGCTGATAAGTCGGGTCGGCGGTCGCAAGCAGGGCGAGGGTTTTTGCCTTCAGCAGGTGCCAGTAAGGTGAGCGGCCGAGATTCTGGAGCGTGTCGAGCTGGGTGAGGATTTGATGAAGAATATCCGTTTGACCGGGCTGGTCAAAGCCGAGGGCAAGATAGTACTGGACTTCGAGGCGGGTCAGCGTGGTTTTGAGAAGGTCCGCGGCGAGGCGTCGCCAGAGGCCTGTTTGGCCGAACCGGGCTTCCCAGTCGTCTTTCTGATAGGATTCGATTGATTGCTTCAGCGTAAGCTGGCTGTTTGCGATTTGGTCGAGGTCGTCGGCGGCTGTGCGAGCAAGCGTGCGAAGCCGGTCTTTGTCGCAGGGGTCATCGAATCGCCCGAAGTATTCGTAGCGCATCCGGATTTCGAAGGTCCGGCTGAAAAAATCGTCGGAGGTCTGTTTTGACTGTTGGGCCAGTCGATTTACATCGTCATCGGCTGACGGCGAATCGGCGGCAATTGCAGATACGGACAGGGACAATATGAGCAAAATCGAAAACAGAGACCGTTTTTTGCTAATCGGAGGCGTCATTTTTCGGCTGCTCGGTCATCCGGAAAGTGATGTCGGTCAGGCCCATACCGACGAGGACGTTGTAAATTTTGGCCAGGTATTCCCACTTTACCTCGGCTGCGCAGATAATTTCGACGGGGTCGGATGCGTATCGTTTTTGTTCGAGCAGGCACTGTCTGATTTTCTTCATCAGCCCAGCAAGGCCCTGTTCGGGATTTTGTGCCGGGATATCGACGACGTAAGATGAGCCAATTTGGACTATGCAGCCCTGACCTGTAGGAGTTGCGCGGATTTGAATAACCAGCGGCTCCGGCTTGACGATGGTTTGGGTGTCGGCGTTGGCGGCGGGTAATTGAAGCGGGAGGAAGTCCTCTTTCGGTCTCCACTTTGCGGCCACCAGGAAGAAAATCAGCAGCAGAAAAATCATATCGACCAGCGGCGCTATTCGCAGACCGATGCCGGAGCGGCGACGGGTGTTCAGCCGGCTGAGGGTGGTCGTCTTGTTAGTGTGTCCGAATATGTCCACGCTTTGCTCCTGGTCGGCGGCGCAAAGGTTCAACCACCGTTTTCTTTTACAAATTGAGCGCCTTTTTGCAGGGCCTTTTTGTTGAGCGGTATTGTTACGTGGTAACGCTCGGCCAGAACGTCTGGCAGGCAGTCGGCAGCCGCTTCGTGGCCAAACAGGCCTCGCTTTTGCAGGTAAGCGCCGAGTGCGACCATATTGGCGACCTTGACGCTGCCCAGCTCAACTGCGATTTGGTCAACGGGGATTTTCACGACCTCGATTGAGTCATCCAGTTTCGGCGCCTTGTCGATTAACGAGCTATTCATTATGAGCAGGCCGGCTGGCTTTATCTTCGGCGCGAATTTTTCCAGCGACGCCTTATTCATAGCGATGACGGTGTCGGGTGAGTCGATTACCGGCGATGAGATGGGGTCATCGGCGATGACGAGCACACAGTTGGCGGTCCCGCCTCGGACCTCGGCGCCGTAAGATGGCATATAAGTTACTTCCTTGCCGGCCTTCATTGCGGTTTGCGCAAGCAGTTTGCCGACGAGAATAATCCCCTGTCCGCCGAACCCGGCTATAACAACTTGTTCGCAAAAGCCGTTGGTCTGCATAGCTCAACCCTTTAATCGGCCCAGCGGGAATACCTTGGTCATTTCGTTTTGAATCCACAGCATAGCGTCCGGCGGCGACAATCGCCAGTAGGTCGGGCAGGGCGAGAGCAATTCGACAAGTGAAAGACCTTTGGCTTTATTTATCTGCAGCTCGAATGCATGTTTGAGAGCGGCCTTGGCCTTGCGAATGTGTGCGGGGCCGGCAAGTGCGCATCGCTCGATATAAATAGCGCCCGGCAGGAGTGCCATTAACTCTGATACCTGGAGGGGGTAGCCCTGACCGTCGGCTTGTCTTCCCTGTGGGGTGGTTGCGGTTATCTGGCCGAGCATTGTGGTTGGGGCCATTTGGCCTCCGGTCATACCGAAGACGGCGTTGTTTATGAAGACGACTGTAAATTGTTCGGCCCTGTGCGCGGCGTGGATGATTTCGGCGGTGCCGATTGCGGCTAAGTCGCCGTCGCCCTGATACGAGAAGATGATTTTGTCGGGGTTGGTCCTCTTCATACCTGTTGCGACGGCCGGCGCCCTTCCGTGGGCGACCTCAATCATATCGACGTCGAAATAATCATAAGCGAGGACCGCGCAGCCGACGGGCGCTATGCCGATGGTCTTGCCGCGGACACCTAACTCGTCGATGACCTCGGTAATGAGCCGATGCGCGATGCCGTGGCCGCAGCCGGGGCAATAATGCGTCGGCACGTCTTTGAGCGTTTGCGGTCTTGTGAAAACTTTTTGCATCATTTCTTTTGATTCGGCTTAATCGTCAGCTCTCGTATTTTTTCGAAGACCTGTTCGACGGTTGGGACGCCGCCGCCGGGCCTGCCCCAGAATACCACGGGTGCCTTTCCTGCGACGGCGAGGCGGACGTCCTCGACCATTTGGCCACAGCTCATCTCGACAACAAGGAATACTCGCGGCTGGTTGGCGGCCTTGCTTATCTGTTCGGACGGGAAGGGCCAGAGTGTAATCGGCCTTATCAGGCCGGCCTTAATGCCGAACTCTCTGGCTTTTTCGATTGCGCCGCGGACGATTCGAGCGGCGATGCCATAGGCCACCACGACTACGTCGGCATCGTCAACTCTGTATTGTTCGCATCGGATTTCGTTTTTTTCGATTTGGCGATACTTGGCCTGGAGGTCGTAGTTGTGCCGCTCGACCGCGCCATCCGCCAGCCAAAGCGAGCGGACGATATTTTGTTTTCGTCCTTCGGCTCCCGTTAAAGCCCAATCCTTTGGCGGAAGTTTTGCTCTGGGTTTTTTCTTGATTTCGATTGGCTCCATCATTTGGCCAAGAATGCCGTCGGCGAGGATAATCGCAGGCGTGCGGTACTTATCGGCGAGGTCGAAGGCCAAGGGCATAATATCGACGAATTCCTGGACGCCTGATGGTCCGAAGACGATGCAGTGGTAATCGCCGTGTCCGCCGCCCTTGACGGACTGGAAGTAATCCCCTTGCGACGGTGCGATATTGCCTAAGCCGGGGCCCCCGCGCATCACGTTGACGACGACGCAGGGCAGTTCCGCCGCGGCAAGGTAGCTTATGCCTTCCTGCATTAAACTGATGCCGGGGCTTGAGGAGCTGGTCATAGCGCGTTTGCCGGTGGCAGATGCGCCGAAGACCATATTTATGGCGGCCAATTCGCTTTCGCTCTGCACAAAGACCCTGCCTTCTTCGGGCATTCTTTTTGACATATAGGCGGTAACTTCGTTTTGGGGCGTGATGGGGTAGCCGAAGTATGCGTCGAGCCCGGCCTGGACGGCCGCCTCGGCCATCGCCTCATTACCGCACATTAAAACTCTTTCGGTCATCCCTTTTCTCTGACCAGGTTATTTATTTTGTTTTTTTTAGTCCGGCTACGGCTCGGCGTATCTATTCCCTTTATGGTCGAGGAAATGTTTGGGGTATCAATTCCTTTTTTGGTTTTTTCATCGCCTGCGCCGAGACGAGTGGGGCCGACGGATTTGACATTGCCGGCACCACCATCGCGGTAGACCTCGATTGCACAGTCGGGGCAGACGATAGCACAATTGGTGCAGCCGGTGCAATTGTCGCCCGTAGATTGGGCAGGGAAGTAACCTTTGCTGTTGGATTTCTCGGAGATGCTGATTACGTTATTGGGACATACGGTAACACAAAGGCCACAGCCCTTGCAACGTTCGCTATCGATTATGATTTTACCTGCCATTTGCGTATCCGATTATCAGGGCATTATACCGGAGGAAGCGGCTGGTGTAAAGACCAATGAGGTTCAGTAGCCGGGTTTGAGGAAGAGATAATACAGTCGGCCTTCCTGATAGGTTTGGCCTGCGAGTTTGCCGGCGTCATCGCCCACACCGAGGTAGATATCGCATCGGCCTGCTGCGCGGATTGCGCCGCCGGTGTCCTGGTCGAGTGCGAAGCCAGTCTTCAGCGAGTTTAATCGATCCGAAACCTTAATATCAAAATTTTCGTAGCATTTCCAAAATAGGGGCATGGGAAAATAATTGACATTGATCACAAAGGGTAGATAGAGTAATTGTTCAGTGGCCACGGATTAGGTGTCGTGCATTAATGTTGCGTTGGCTCTCTAAAGGAAGTAGTTCGATGGTGCGAACGGAACAAAATTTGGCGGTATTTGTTAGAATTTGCCTTTTGATTAACGTGTTTGCTATTTTGTCAGGGTGTGAGGCGCCGCATGTGACAATTCCGCAGGGACCAGCTAACCCGAAGACAGCAAATGACTATGCTCGGTGGGCGATATATTACAGCAACCACGACGATGTGAACGAGGCCATTGCCAGCTATACGAAAGCCATCGCCCTGGAGCCGGATGTTCGGACACGCTGCGGGTATTTATTAAATCGGGGAATGTGCCTGCATAACGAGTATAGACACTCTCTTGACCCTAACGCAAAGCAAGACATAGCGGGGGCTGAGGCGGACTTTGACGAGGCGGTACGTCTGTGCCCGGAAGACATCTGGGCCCGACAAGTTCGAGGTCTTTTTTACACCAACACAGAGCGATTCGACAAAGGAATAGAGGATTATAGTATTCTTATTGCGCACGAGCCCAGTAATCCACTCCATTACAGTTCCCGCGCTATGGGATATGCATTGAAAGGCGATTCCGAAAGGGCATTAGCTGACGCTAATCAGGCGATTATACTGAGTAAGGGGACAAAGGGTTTATCTGAAGCATTTTACTATCAGCGGCGAGCCTGTATCCATTATAAGCTCAAGGATATCAACGGAGCATTAGCAGATTTTGACAAGTCCATTGAAATAAGTAAGGGCATTGATAAATGCACTCCATTGCTCTGGAAAGGTGATGTACTTGAGAAGGAGGGTCGGTTAGATGCTGCTCTGCAGGTTTTCGAACAGTGCCTTAAAGAGGCCTCGGTAGTGCCCCCAGGAGTAATCGGAGGAACAATGGGAGGTGCGGCAGGGGTTGCTCAAAGCGGTGCGTCGTTAGCAAGCCCCGCTGGGATATTCGGGGTTGTTGTTGGCGCTGGCCTTGGGGCGACTATGTTCGATGACCCGGGAGCGTACTTTAGAGAAGAGGCGAAGCGGAAAATCGAGCGAATAAAGGCCATGCAGTCATCACCGACGGGTTCCACCTCTGGGATAAATAAGATTTCGACGTGTAATTGAAAAGATAATGTCTAAAGACTTTGAGTTTTAAGTTTCTGAGAAGTAGTACCAATTTACGGTTTGAGGAACAGGTAGTAGAGTCGGCCTTCCTGATAGGTTTGGCCTGCGAGTTTGCCGGCGTCATCGCCCACACCGAGGTAAATATCGCATCGGCCTGCTGCGCGGATTGCGCCGCCGGTGTCCTGGTCGAGAGCGAAGCCGGCGAATGGATCGATGTAGGTCTGGTTACCTATCTGGCGCGGGAGTTTGGTGGTAAAAAATGTGAGGCAGGCGCGAGGGAAGATGGATTTATCGGTAGCGATGCTTCTATAAGCGATGACCGGCTCATTCAAGCTGCCGTGCGGTCCGCCTGAGTCGGCTTTCTTGAAGAATATGAAGCGGGGGTTAATTTGTGTATATTGGCGGACCTGAGCGGTGTTGCCCTTGAAATAGTCCATCATAGAAGCCAAACTGACCCGGTCGGGCGGAATCTTTCCCTCGTTGATAAGTTCCTTAATGACGCTTCGATACTCGTGGCCGTTGTTGGCGGCATAGCCGTATGTAACGAGCCGGCCATCGGGCATACGTATAATGGCGGAGCCCTGGACCTGTGCGACGTAGACTTTGAATGGGTCGTCGAGCCAGGCGATTTCGGAGCCGGCCAGTAATTTAGAGTTTTCGATTTCGGCGCGTGCGGGATAGGGGGTTATTTGGCCGTCGGTGCCTTTTCTGCCGAGTATTTGACCATCGTCGCCTTTGACTAAATCGTCGGGCTGGCGGTAGAGGGGATATTGGAATTGTTCGGTTTTAACGGTTGAGCCGTGAAATATGGGGGTGTAGTAGCCGGTGAACAGGACGGTGCCGGCGTCGTCGCAGCCGACGGACATATAGACGTCAAATTTTTGTTGGATGGCGTCATTGAGCTGTCGGCCCGTCAGGCCTGATTTGAGCAGGTTTTTGAAGGCGGTCAGTGAGTCGACGGCCTGCTGGTGGGTGATGTCAGCGTATGGGAAGAACCGCTGGCTGGAGGGTTTTTTGAGGTAATTGAGCGAGTTATCAATGGCGGCGGAAAGGTTGCTAAGGTCGTGGCAGGCATCGGTGAAATCGGGGATTTCCGCGGGGTTGGTGATTTTTCGCAGTGCGAGCTGGCCGGGGGGCAGGGGCTTATCGTACTGGGGGGCGACGATGCGAGCCTGTGGTCTTTGGCAGCCGGTTGCGGCAAAGACCAGCAAGGTGAGGGCTGCCGCGAGCAGTATTTTGTTCGTCATAGTTTTGAGTTTTTAGTTTTAAGTTTCAAGTTTCGGTAGAACGTCTGCTCCGGCTCCGCTACGCTTCGCCGTGATGAGTTTAGTTTATCGGGGCGTAGCTGTCAGGCAAAGCCCGATAAATACTGAATCGGTAATATAGGAAAGGATTCTTTAATGACTAACTGCGGGAATGCGCAAAAAGAAGGAGCATCACTGGGGTCTCAGGAGCACCCACACCCAAAATGCCCTTATGAGAGCCGCGCAAGTGATACTCCTTGTATCGAAAAGACCTCCGCCCGCGATGGACAGGATTGAACGGGCGTGGTCACAAATTGCTCGCCGCAACTGTTCTACATTATAATACTCGAAACCCGCCGTGTAAAGCAATAAGAGTATTCCTGATTTTGCGGGTTAAAATACCTGATTTAGGTTTCGAGCGATGTAAGTCCTTTGCGGATGGCGTATTTAGTCAGTTCGGCGACGGTATGAATGTCCAATTTGCCCATTATCTGCCGGCGGTGGGTTTCGACGGTCTTAACGCTGATGTGCAGTTTGATGGCGATTTGCTTTGTTGAATGGCCCTCGGCCATAAGCTGCAGGACCTCTCGTTCTCTGTCGCTGAGGATTTCGGGACCGGAGAATTCGACCTTGGAAAGTCGATGGACGTAATCCTCGACGACGACGCCGGAAATAGAGGGGCTAAGGTAAGTTTTGCCGTCGAGGACTATTCGTATGGCCTTTGCGAGCTCCTCGAAGGCGCAGTCCTTGAGAAGATAGCCGGCGGCGCCGCTCTTGAGCATCTCGGTGACGAAAAGGGAATCGGAGTGCATCGAAAGGGCGATGATCTTCACATCCGGCGAGTCCGCGACAATCTGCCGCGTGGCCTCAACGCCGTTGAGGTCAGGCATAGTCAAATCCATAATGACGACGTCCGGGGCAATCTCGCCGGCCAGCCGGACGGCGTTGCGGCCGTTATCGGCCTCGGCGACGACCTCCATATCCTGCTGTTTTTCCAGCAGCGAGCGCAAACCCTGGCGGGTGATTTTGTGGTCGTCCGCCAATAGAATTCTTATACTCATTTGTTATACTCCGCTGTTCTTTTTTATCCGTTTCTACCTGTAATGTCCAGAGGGGGCAATAAAAAAAATAGGCGCCGGGTTTTAAGTTTTAAGTTTAAGCAGGGGGGCGATAAGGGTGACTCGCGTGCCATGTCCCGGCCTGGAGCGGATATCGACGCTCCCGCCGATGTGGTCGAGCCGCTCTCGGATATTGAACAGGCCGAAGCCGCCCTTTGTGTAGTCGCTTGGACCGATTTTAGACATACTGAAGCCGACGCCGTCATCCTCAACAATTATCCGTATGCGGTCGCGGCCTTTTTTGGTGGAGATTTTCGCCTTGCCGGCGTTGGCGTGCTTGACTACGTTGACCAAGAGTTCACGGACCGCCTGAAACAACAGCATTCGGATGTCGGTGTCGAGAGGTTTTGGTTTGCCGTCGTCGGTGAACTCCACCTCCAGGCCGAACCGCTGTCTGGTTTGCTTGGCCAGCCAGCCGACCGCCGCCTCAAAACCAAGCTCATAGAGCACCGGCGGACTCATCTCGAAGGTCAGCGACCGGGTTACATCGATTGTCTGGGCGATAAGGCCTGTTACCTCGTTAATCGACCTGGCCAGGTCAGGTTTGGCGGGGTCGATTAGTGCTTCGAGCTTAATTTTGGAGATGGCAAGGTTTTGGCTGATGTGGTCGTGCAGCTCGGTGGCGATTCGGCGTCTGAACTGTTCCTCGGCCAGTGCGAGCTGCGAAGCGAGTGAACGCAACTGTTGCTGGTAGAGCAGGAGTTTTTCTTCGGCGTTTTTACGTTCGGTGATGTCCTGGGCGGTACCTTCATAATAAAGGATATTGCCGCTGGCATCTTTTACGGCGAATGCACTTTCGGAGACGAACAGTTTGGTGCCGTCGCGTCTTATCCAGATGGACTCAAGCCCGACGACTCTGCCCTCTTCTTCGATACGTTGCTTGAACATCGAGCGTGGTGTTGATGAGTCAAATCCTTCTTTTTCGAGGTTGAG
>CAYUIL010000018.1:0-19008 GCA_964444715.1 uncultured Pirellulales bacterium
ACTGGTTTAACTATCCGCTATACACTGTCCGCTATCTTTCTCGTATTCGGCCTTTCAATCACGCCTCTTTCGGTGATGATTGCGGTGATGTTTTTCGCAGGCGTAATATCGAAGGCAGGATTATAAATCTTGACGCCGGCGGGTGCAGTCTGCTTACCACCAAAGAGGCGGACCTCGTTGGCTGGCCTTTGCTCTATCGGGATATCTTTGCCGCTCTTTGTTTTCAGGTCGAAGGT
This sequence comes from uncultured Pirellulales bacterium, assembly GCA_964444715.1. Classification (GTDB taxonomy): domain Bacteria; phylum Planctomycetota; class Phycisphaerae; order Sedimentisphaerales; family Anaerobacaceae; genus Fen-1362. Next base: position 237 of record CAYUIL010000018.1, read on the forward strand.
GCTCGAAGGGGCGGCGACGTAGAATGGTATCCCGTGTGCTTTAGCGAGGACGCTCAAACTATATGTCCCGATTTTGTTGGCGGCGATTCTGTCGGCCTCGGTGATGACCATATCGATTTTGCCCTTGACGCTCTTCCCGCCAGCCGGTAGCGTATATCCCGCTGATATGCCGATATATTTACCATTGAAGGATATTAAAAAATGGTAGTGGATTGTCATACGCACATACGATGCCTCGGTATGGAGAATCTTGACCTCTCCGAGCACCTCGAGGCCGCCAAGGTGGTTGACAAGTGCATCGTCCTGGCTTCCTCCGATGGCCCCGCTGACCAGGTCAACGCCCAGTTGAGCGAGTATGTCGCCAGATACGAGCAGAAGATGGTCGGTTTCGCCTTTGTCAATCCCCTCAGCGATGGCGTCGGTGTAAAAAATCTCAAATCGGCCACCGATAAGCTCGGCCTAAAGGGCGCCGTTTTATACTGCTCGCAATCCGCCTTTCATCCCGCGCACAGTGAGGCAATGCAGCTTTACGATTCCGCCGAGCAGCTCGGCTTGCCCGTCTTTTTCCACAATACACCCGCCGTCGGCCCGGGAGGCATCCTCGATTTCGCCCGGCCCTTTTTGCTCGATGAGGTTGCCCGCACATTTCCAGGCCTCAAAATCATCGTCGGAAATATGGGGTTCCCATTTTACGAACAGACCCTGTGCCTCCTCGCCAGGCACACCAACGTCTATGCCGACCTGTCTGTTAAACCGGGCAATCCCTGGCAGGTTTATAATATCGTCGTCGCCGCACGCGAGCAGGGCGTAATGGATAAGCTCCTCTTCGGCAGCGCCTTCCCGGCTGCCAGGGCACAGGACTGTATGGAAGCCCTTTTGGGCTTCAACAAACTGCTCGCGGGCACAAATCTGCCCACCGTCCCTCGCAGCAGTATGCAGAGCGTCATTGAACGCGACACTCTCAAACTGCTCGGAATCGAAAAGTAGCCGAAACGAGATATAGGGGAGGTTATGGCAAGGCAAAGGTGGGGTAGTTCGCTCGGCATAATACTGGCCGTCGCGGGCAGCGCTATCGGCCTTGGTAATTTCCTGCGGTTCCCCGTCCAGGCCGCTCGAAACGGCGGCGGCGCCTTTATGATTCCATATTTCGTCGCACTTCTCCTCCTCGGCCTCCCACTGATGTGGATTGAGTGGACGATTGGACGATTTGGAGGAGGATTTGGTCATTCTACCGCGCCCGGGATGTTTCACACCCTCTGGGAAAAGAACAAGTTCATCAAATACTTCGGCGTCATCGGCATCTTCGGCCCGCTCGTCATTTTTATATATTATATTTATGTCGAGAGCTGGCTGCTCGGTTACAGTTTCTTTGCCCTCTTCGGCAAGTACAACGGCTGCACCACCGACCTTGCTATGACTGCGTTTCTTCAGGGCTATCAGGGCCTGGTAAAAAATGAGTTCTTCAACGGCATCGGCACGGCGTATATCTTCTTCCTGATTACCTTCGTTCTGAATATCGTGATAATCCATCAGGGCATAAGCAGGGGCATTGAGAAGACCTGTGAGTATGCCCTGCCCATTCTTTTCGTTTTTGCTATTGTTCTTGTCGTCAGAGTGCTCACGATAGGCGCACCCGACGCCTCCAAACCGGATTGGAATGTCATCAATGGTCTGGGCTATCTGTGGAACCCCCAATGGTCTGCTTTGAAAGACGCAAAGGTGTGGCTTGCCGCCGCAGGTCAGATTTTCTTCACGTTAAGCTGCGGCATAGGCGTAATCCTCACCTACGCAAGCTACCTCACTAAGCAGAATGACGTGGCCCTGTCGGGCCTGACGGCCGCGGCCACAAATGAGGTCGCGGAAGTAATCCTCGGCGCCTCCGTCGTTATTCCCGCCGCCTTCGCGTTCTTCGGCCCCATAGCCATCAGTCAAATCGCCGCAGGCGGGGCCTTCAACCTCGGCTTTGTTACTATGCCCTTGGTCCTGCAAAAAATGGCATTCGGCAATATCCTCGGCTTTATGTGGTTTATGCTGCTCTTTTTGGCCGGCGTTACCTCCTCGATTTCATTGGCGCAACCCGCAGTCGCCTTTCTCGAGGACGAATTCAACCTCTCCAGAAAACGGGCCGGTTCAATCCTTGCCGTAGTCACTTTCATCCTGTGTCAGCCCGCCATCTTTCTGCTCGGCAGGGGGGTCCTCGATGAGCTTGATTTCTGGGGCGGAACATTCTGCCTAGTTTTGTTCGCCACCATTGAAACCATTCTCTTCGGCTGGGTATTCGGTATGGATAAGGCCTGGACCGAAATGCACGTCGGCTCAGATATCGCGATACCGCGAATCTACCGCTTCATAATCAAGTTTGTCACGCCCGCCTTTTTGCTGCTCATACTCGGCTTCTGGTTTGTCCAGCAGTGGGTGCCCACAATTCTGTTGCGCAATGTCCCCGCCGGAAATGTCAGATACATTGTTGCAACGCGACTGATGCTTATCGGCGTTTTTGTGCTCCTGGCCTTTATGGTCCGGCGGGCCTGGCGTCGCAGGGCCGCGGAGAGGAGGGCTGACGTGTGACTTTAGCTGGTTGGATATTCTTTTCCATTAGCTGGCTCGTGATTCTATCGCTCTTTGCATTTTCCCTCTCCCGCACCCTTCGCACAAAAGACAACAACTCCGAGAATCCTGATATTTAGGATTGTTATGAACGTTATTCTCTACATAATAGCAGGTCCGCTGTTTCTGGTATCATTCTCGGCATACCTTTACCTTGCCCACAAACTAAAGGCAGGATACGATGCCGACCTGGACGACTACTACCACGAGGTTGAAGACCGCCATCCCGGCCTGGCGAAGTACAACAAATGGTCCAGGATATCCTTCGCCGTCGCCGCACTGAGCGCACTATTGCTCTTCATCGCCGTTTCTCTTTGAGATAAATATCCGCGGGGAAGTTTAACCTTGTCCTTCGACTCAGCCGAGCAAATAAAATTAGACGCGGAGGCCGCCGGAAGACAGAAGACGGAACATCGAACGTCCAACGTCGAACAAAGAACGACGAACGTTGAAATGCTGGACTTTTGTGAGAGATGGTGTATAATCCCGGCAGTGGTTTGAACGACTTTTAGTCGACTGAGTAAGGAGAATCGAGATGGAACAGCATCGAATGAGCAAGATAAAGCGAAGTCGCAAGAGCGGGTTCCGCGCGCGGATGCGGACAAGTAAGGGCCGCAAGCTGATAAACCGCAAGCGGAGATTCAAGAGAAGCGTTAATGTGAGGTAAGAAGAAACCCCGCCATCCACCTTCGTTAAAACTACGGTGGACAGGTCCGGCGAGGACGGAAAGTGGCGGGGCTAAATATAAATAAGGAAGCAGATAAGGAGAATGACATAATGGCGTTGAAGATATTTTATGAGAAAGATGCACCGCTTAAGCCGTTGAAGGGCAAGAAGGTGGCGACTATTGGATACGGCAGTCAGGGTCACGCGCACAGCTTGAATCTTCGAGACAGCGGCGTAAAGGTGGCCGTTGCGGAGTTGAAGGGAACAGATAATTATAAACTTGCCAAAAAGCACGGTTTTACGCCGAGCGATATAAAGACGGCGATGAACGGCGCGTCGCTGATTATCATTACGCTGCCGGACGTTATACAGGCGAAGGTTTATGAAGGGCACATTAAGCCGAATCTCGTCGCGGGACAAACGCTGGGGTTCTGTCACGGCTTCAACATTCATTTCAAATACATCGTGCCGCCAAAGGGCAACAACGTGGTTATGATTGCTCCGAAGGGGCCGGGACATTTGGTCAGAAGCGAGTTCCAGAAGGGAGGGGGCGTGCCTTGTCTTGTGGCGGTGGCGAAGGACGCGACGGGCGATGCGCTGAATACGGCCCTTGCCTGGGGCCGCGGGATAGGCGGCGCTCGGGCCGGCATCATAAAGACCACGTTCAGGGAAGAGACGGAGACGGACCTTTTCGGGGAGCAGTGTGTATTGTGCGGCGGGTTGTCGTCGCTGATAAAGGCGGGGTTTGATACGCTTGTGGCGGCGGGCTATCAGCCGGAGATTGCGTACTTTGAATGTATGCACGAGGTGAAACTCATCGTGGACCTGATGTATCAGGGGGGGCTGAGTTATATGCGATACAGCATCTCTGATACGGCTGAATACGGCGACCTGACCCGCGGCCCGCGGATAATCCCGGCAAGGACAAGGGCCGAGATGAAAAAAATCCTGAAGGAAATCACCAGCGGCAAATTCGCCAAAGAGTGGATGAATGAATACCGCACGGGGCTGAAGAAATTCAATAAGCTCTATGAGAAGGATTATAACGGCAAGCTCGAAAAGGTCGGGCGCAAATTGCGGAAGATGATGAAGTGGATTGACGTCAAGGAGGTATAAATAAGTGAAAGCGTTAAGGATATCAGTTTTGCTGGCTTGCGGTTTAGTCACGGGCTGTTCGGTATTGGAGTTTGTTAGGCCGTCGGGGCCGCCTTCGTATCAGCAGATATACGCCGCCTATAAACAAACGGTGCTGAAGCAAAGTACCAGCGCGGACGTGCTGACGGCATTTGGGAGGCCCGAATACGAGCTGCTCAGCCAGAGCAAAAGCATAATCGCTTCGGCAGGCCAGAAGAAAAAAGGCCGCAAGACGTGGTTCAATATGGTTGCATTCGATGAGAACGAGCTGATAGCGAAGCGCAAATACGTTTTTATCGCTGACGAACGTCCCAAGCAGTTGTTTGCCAAGCCGTGGGAGGGTGTCGATTTCGACTGCAAGATGGTGCTACCGCGTAAGGTTTTAGACGAGCCGTATGCCAATGAAAACGCCAGGCGAGTCGCCATACTAAAACAGGTCGGCGCAGATACCCGCAAGGATACAAAGGAAATCGGCGCGGACAACGAGGTAGTGGGGAGGTGCGGAATGATTGTGGGGCAGGCGATTGATACAGTGACGGTCAAATTAGACGGTTCGCCGGCACTTGCCGCCCGGCTCACTGACCCAAACGGGCTGGAGTTTAGCCACACAAGTTTTGACAAGGGTCTGCTGCGGATGGTTGTGGAGGATGATGTGGCGACCGTCAGGTTGCGGCTCGGTTCGTTCGCAAAGGGCGGCAAGTTTAGCTTCGAGGGGTACGTCGAGGGTGATTAAGTCCTCGGTCGGTCATTTCATAAAAATCGAAAGAGTGGGTCTGTAAGCCGAGTTCTGTCCCGCCCTATTTTGAGAAACCGGCGTCGGTTATATTCGAGGGTTTGTTTGGGCAAAGAACCTCAAGACGACTGCGACAGTCGATTCCTCAAAATAGGGCGGGAGGCGGCCATTTATCTAAGCCGACTGTTGCCAGCCGGCTCAAGCGACCTACCCGCCGGTATTGCCCGGGCCGGGCACCGGCATACTTGGTCTTGCAGGCGGTGGGGTTTGCCTTGCCAGGGTTGTCACCAATCCCGCGGTGCGCTTTTACCGCACCATTTCACCTTTGCCTGTCCCGATTGCTCGGGGCGTGGGCTGTGTATTTTCTGTTGCACTTTCCCGCCCCGCACCTATTTTGCTCAGTCTTCGTGTCGCGGCCATCTTGGCCGCGATTGCGCGGGCTGGAAGCCCGCGACACACCCGCGCAATACTAAACTGGCCAAAATAGGTGCGGGGGGTGGCCGTTAGCCATCACCGTGCCCTGTCCTGCTCGGACTTTCCTCCCCCGCTGCTGTCTTGCGACAGCAAGACGCGGGGGCGACCGCCCGACCCACTCTTTCGATTTTCAATGTACTATTGATGACGGATTATTTGTTCGGTTAAGCCGGCGCTATTATACCAAAATGGCGATTATTCTTCGCGTTTAATCTCGGTGTGTTTTTTGAAATCTTCGTCGTCGGTGTCGGGGTAGTCGCTTCGGAAGTGGACGCCACGGCTTTCCTTGCGGGCAAGAGCGGCTTGCGCGATAAGCAGGCAGATGGTGAGCATATTCTGAAGCTCCCAGCCCTGGGGAGAATCGAAGGCCTTGTCCATAACGTATCGCTGCCAGAAACGTATTTGTTCGACGGCCTGTTTGAGGTCGTGTGCTCTTCGGGTGATACCGACATTTCGCCACATAATGGCCCGGAGGGAATTTCGCACGTCTGTGGTGTCGAGACGTGTGCGGTCGGAGTGGGGTATTTCGTATTTTATCACGTGCTGACTGGAGCGGGCTGATTTTTTGCTGATGGGGGTCTGGCCTGCGATTCTGCCGAAGACGAGTCCTTCGAGCAGGGAGTTGCTGCCGAGGCGGTTGGCCCCGTGGAGGCCTGTTGAGGCGACCTCGCCGCAGACATAAAGGTTTTCTATGCTTGTTTTGGCGCTGCCGTCGGTCTTTACGCCGCCCACCATATAGTGAGCGCTGGGGCGGACGGGTATGAGGTCTTTGCTGATGTCTATATCGAAGCTCTCGCACAGCTCGCTGATGACAGGGAATCTCTTGGCGAAGTGTTGCTTGTCGAAGTGGCGGATGTCGAGATAAACGTGCGTGGATTTTGTCTTGAGCATTTGTGTTAGTATAGCCCGACTGACGATGTCGCGTGGGGCAAGCTCGGCGGCAGGGTTGTAATCTTTCATAAAGGCCCGGCCTTTGGTGTCTAACAAAACAGCCCCTTCGCCCCGCAGCGTCTCGGTAATCAGTGCGCGGGAGGCGCCTGCGATATAAAGGGTGGTGGGGTGAAACTGGATGAATTCCAAATCCTGCAGGATAGCGCCCGCCCGATAGGCGATTGCAAGGCCGTCGGCTGTGGCGCAGGAGGGGTTAGTGGTTTCACGGTAGAGTTGTCCGGCGCCGCCGGTTGCGAGGATAGTGTTTGCGGCCCAGATAATCTGCGCTCCTTTTTCCTTATGCCAGCCGATTACGCCGAGGCATTTGTTGTCTCCGGTTCGGCCTCGCTCACCACAGGTCGTCAGCAGGTCGATGGTGAAGAAATTTTCGATGATTTTGATATTTCGCTGCTGTCTTGCCTTTGCGATGAGTGTTTGTGCGATGATTTTTCCTGTTTCGTCGCCGTGTGCGTGTGCGATTCGCGGATGGCTGTGGCCGCCTTCGAGGGTGGTGGCGATTTGGTCGTCGGTGAGGTCAAACGCGACGCCCCAGTTGAGCAGTTGCCGGATGAGCTGCGGCCCTTGTCGGACCACGAGGTCCACAATTTCCCGGTCGCAGAGTCCGCAGCCGGTGCGGAGCGTGTCTGCGATGTGCGACTCGAATGAGTCGGCCTTGTCGAGGACCGAGGCGATTCCACCCTGTGCGTGCCACGTATTGCTGTCCTCCACCGTGCCTTTGGTTATGACGGTGACGTCGCCGTGCTGAACGGCCTCGATAGCTGCACGAAGGCCGGCTATGCCTGCTCCCAGCACCAGATAATCGGCTGATTGCTGGTGTGTCGTAACTGAGTCAATATCGACAAGATAGCGTCTGAAGTCCGGCGTATCGGTCATTGCGTCGTCACCTTTGGCTAAAGGGGTATCGAGTTCGCATCGCTTTGGACATTATCAGCGTCGGATGCGTTCGGCTCGGCGATACAATTGCTTATGTGGATGCATTCTGGCCTTCGCCGAGACAAGTTTTTGTCAGCAATTTAGTTTAGCGGAGGCGAGATGTCAAGATATAGCCGGAGGCAAGACACAAGACGCCAGAGGACAGAAGACGATATTTATCCGCATTTGAAATCATAAATCAGAAATCAGAAATGGCTATGGTCCGTTTTGGTCGCCGCCTACCAAAATGGCCGCACCGCTCAATACCTCCAGCGACACAAATACTTACGACAAAAATTGTCGCATTTTGGTGACCGAAACGGTCGCCTTTGCTTTTGTTCCTCCTTACAGGCCCAAAAAAATTCAACCCGTCTAACTACTTTCGCAAAAAGGACTTAGAAAATTCCGCGCCGTCGCGGCCAATCCTGGCACGCCATTCGCTCTTATTGTAAGTGTAACGCACCCGAAGATAAGTGCTGAGGAAAAAAGATGATAGTTCTTGTTCAGGCGACAGTTTTAACGGTTGGATTAAATGGCAGAAACGAGGTTTTGAGTGAACTGCCAATTCGATTGATAACAATGCAGTCCGGTCTTGAGGCTGCTCGTTCTTTGAAAAATGAAAAGGTGAACAGTGTTGTCAGCAGGTGGGATTTGGAGGATATGCCCAATGGGAGATTTTTGAAATCTCTCAGGGCGGCAAGACCCAATATCCCCACGATTGCCTTCGTCAGAGCCGGTAACACGACGCAGGAAATCGCAGCCAGGTCTCTCGGCGTATCCGCAGTTCTTACCGAGGACGCGTCCGACGAGGCGTTTAAGGAAACGGTTGCGAATCTGCTCGGACTTGAAGGTACCGTTGCGATAAGGGCAATATCCTCTGCTGAGAGCATTGAAGAGCTGATGAGAGAGAGATAAATTCCGACTTCGCCAAAGCTTCGTCGGACAAGTCCGGCAGCTTAAGGCGGGGCATTGACAAAGTTGTCAATCTAATGTGAGAGCTGCACAGCAGATATTAGCTGTGATTTTGTTTGGCTCACGAGGAGTTTTCTTCCCCCAAGCTGGGCTTTGTAGCCGTGGACAGATAAAAAATCTAAAGCGAGGTTTACAAACCCAGCAGCATATCAACACGGCCTAAGCCGTGATTTCGAAAGTGAAACCAACTTTCTACACATATTCTCTCCCCTTCTTCGCTGGGTTTGAACTCTCTTCACAAACCCAGCCCGAATACAACCGCGAGTTCGCTCGCGATTAGTATAAAAGCTCATTCTCTCTCCCCTTCTTCGCTGGGTTTGGAACTCTCTCGATGCAAACCCAGCGCGATGGCAAACACGAGCCAAGAGGTTCGTGATGAATATACAGGAAGAGTGTGAATTCTCTCTCCCTTTCTTCGCTGGGTTTGAGCTGGTTTGGCAAAAACTTGGCAAACCCAGCACGACTGCACGCACGGTCGCTTGTCGTGATTGTGCTTGAAATATAAATAGCAGTGTGAAAGTCACCGGGCCGGGCAGGTCGAAAAACCTGCTCGGCCCAGCGTGTTGTGCAATTAAACTCACACACCAAATACTCTAAAGTAGGACGGAATGAAAGCCAATATTCTGAAACAGCATCTTTATCTAACGGCAGTATTGACGCTTCTTTTATTTTCATCGGTATTTGCGGCTTCTGATCCGATTGTAATCGAGGAGTTCGAGGATGTTGGATTTAGTCACTATACAGTTGTTAATCCGGCCGAAAGCAGTATCGGAGACATTGTGGGTTTCATTGTCGAGGTCAATTATCAATATGGATTACTCGCATATACCGACAACGGGTGGATGGCACAGGGGATGACAGATTTCATGGAAGAACCTTTAAACCCAACCACGTGGGATTCAAAGATGAAAGTCAATTACTCGTCAGTGTCTTTTGAGCTGACGTGGCGTCAGTTTTTCGGCGGAACCGACTATCCTTTCGGCGACGTAAAAGCGATCGGCTATTATGTAAGCTACAGCGAGATTTCTCCGGACACGTTCAAATTTGACTGGTCGTCTTCGGATGCCCCATATCATTTGCCCATCCTTGCGGGCGAGACGCTAGGCGGTTTCAGCGCAAATGTGGACGGGCCTTGTTCGCAATATCTTTTGGCATATATGGATGATGCGGAAAACGGCACATTTAGCGATAGCGGCCTGTCATCATTCGGGGGCGAGACAGTTCCCGAGCCGGCGACGGTTGTGCTGCTTGGTTTTGGCGCTCTGACTTTGCTGCGAAAACACAGGGCGTAAAAAAGAATTTAGAATTGCGAATGTAGAATTAAAAATTGGGCCGAGGGTTCTGGTTAAGCCGGGACTCGCGGCCCTTCATCATTAAATCATCAATAATCAATCATCAATAAAAAACGAAAAAAGGGTGAGAGACGGGATTCTCGAAGCGAGGCCCGCCTTCGGCGTGTCGAACCCGCGTGGCGGTGTTTCCTCCTTCGTCCCTAAGGGGCTACGGCGGACAGGTCGCACCGCGCGTGTTCTCATCCCGTCTATCCGTTGTTGCCTGACACAGGGTGAGAGACGGGATTCGAACCCGCGACCCTTGGAACCACAATCCAATGCTCTATCCAAACTGAGCTACTCTCACCAGTTCGATCGATTATTTTATATTGATTAGTGATTATTTTCAAGCAGAAGATGGGCTTCCGGATAACCACTAAGGCACAAAGGCACGAATTTTTTTAGACACCCCGCTTCGCTCGGGGAGCTACGCAGGGCAGGCGGATTAACACGGATGGACACTGTTTTTTGCCACAAATCCCCGCTTAATGCTTGCGAGGACAGGAAGGCACAGAAGGATTTCCGATTTGCGATTGCCGATTTCAGGATGCCCGCCTCGGCTTGACGCCTCGTCGAGACGGGCGGATTCCGCCGCAGGCAGACCGAATCTTCGTTCATTCAAATCCGCAATCCGCTAAATCCTGAAGAACGGTTTTGGCTTTGGTTTTTTGACTTTGCCGCCGGTCTTGCTCGTTACGGCGACGAGGCCCTGTTCCTTCGCCTGCTCTTTGTCCCGTATGTGCTTTTTGATGATATACTGCTCAATAACGCCGCCGAAAACGCTGGCCATAATATACAGGTTCAGGCCGGAAGGGCCTTTGTAGAGCATCAATGGGAACAGTGCCGTCATCATAATCATCATTATTTTTTGCTGCTGAGCGGTCTGCGGGTCGGGGGAGGCGGTCTGTGTGGGGGTGAGTTTTTGCTGCAGGTAGAACGCAACGCCCATCAGAATCGGCAAAAGGTTAAACGAATCGAGCTTGCCAAACAGGGGTATCGGAATCGCCTTGAATTTAAACAGGGCATCCGGAACAGAAAGGTCGGTAATCCAGAAAGGCAAAAACTGTGCTCCTCGCAGGTCGATGCTGGCGTATATTGCACTATACAAAGCAATCCATATCGGCATCTGCACGAACATAGGCAGCATGCCCATAAGTGCTGCGGAATGACTGATGCCGTGCTTTTTCTGCACCTCACCTATGCGACGGTTCATCTCCATCATGTCTTTGCCGTATTGTTTTCTGATTTCCTGGACTTCGGGCAGCGCGTTGAATTTGGCGTACTGGCTCATCGATACCTGACTTTTTCTGGTCAAGGGGTGGAGAATCAGCCGGACGAGAAGGACGAGTATGATGATTACGATGCCATAGTTGGGGATGAAGTTGTGCAGCCACTTCATCAGGCCGAGTACCCCAAAGGCGAGGGGATGGATAATGGCCGTCGGGCAGCAGCAGGCCATAAAATCAATCGTATGGACAAAGCCGAGGTTTTTATAAAGCTCGTTTTTGTCGAAAATGCTCTTGTCCTTGGGGCCGAGGAAGAGTTGGAAGCCGAGGGTTTTGCTGCTTTGCGGCTGGCCTGCTGCGGCGAGAGTGAGTGATGTGGTTTTGAGGTCGATGCCTATGTTCTTGTCGGGGATACCTGCCGCCTCATTCAGTTCTGCGAACCAGCCGAACTTATCGGCCAACCAGTTGCAGAAACCCGTATTCGGGTCGGGTGTTGGAACGAGAATGGCGGCAAAATACTTGTTGGTTATCGCGGCCCAAATAAACCCGGCGTTACGCTGAGCCAGCCGTCTTTGCTCATCCGTTCTGGCTTTACTTAGTTTTTTGACACCGAGGGCCATGCTGACGATTTGTCCCTGGGTGTCTCTAAAGGCGGCGACGGCCTTTCTGGTGTCGGCTCTGGGGTCTTCCCGGTTGATGCCGACCGGTCCTGCCAGCTCAAAGCACATTTGTTGTTCGCCGGATGAGAGATTCTCTATGGTCAAATCACAGTCGAGGTGGTAGATTCCGGCGGCGACGTGATACGTTTTGGTCAGTTTGATGACCGGCTGGTCTGTGGCTTTATCTTTTATGATTGCTTCAAAACGGGCGGTTTGCGAGCCGTCATCTGAGGTTTCGACGTCGGACGTTATCCAATCGAGCTTATCTAAACGCAGTTGCAATTGGCGGTCGGTCAGCACAAGCGCCTGATTTTCCATTGAGAAGACCTGTGTGCCGTCGGGTTTGATGGCCGGCGACAAGAGGACAAGCGGCTGAGGATTCTTGTAGTTGCGGTCGTCGAATTCGCTGAGCGTGGCTTTGCTGATTGCGGCGCCTCTTGAGGTCAGCTCGAGCAGAAACTTAAAGCCCGTGTTGGGATCAAGCGAGCCGAGCGTGATATTTTTTGGAGAACCGCCAACGGCGCTAAAGCCGGCCTGAGAAGCCGGCTGCATACGCAGCGTTTCATCGTCGGCGGTTGTCGTTGTGCAAAGCAGCAGGGATGCAGTCAGTATTGATAACAGAACAATTCTGAAACTCATATCGTGACTTTCTATCTTCCTTCTTCGAGCCGGTCGGCGTTGAAAGTGTCGAGCTGGTCGAGGGCCCTTATTTTTTCGGCGGTGGTCTTGTAATCGTATTCGAGGCGAACGAAATGCACATCATTTTCTTCAACGTAAACGTAGCTGGCGCGGTTGTCCCGGTCGCGGGGCTGGCCCACTGAGCCGATGTTGATGATTGCCTTTTCGCCTTCCACAATTGGATAGACGTTGCCTAATTCCGTGGGCAGATAGAAATCGGGTTCGTCGAGAAATACGCCCGGCAGATGGGTGTGGCCGACGAAGCAGACGTGTTTGACCCGCTCGAAAAGCACACGGACTTTTACGGGGTTGGTATAAACGTCATCGGGGAAGATGTACTCGTTAATCGGTTTTCTCGGGGATGCGTGAACAAAATCCATCGTGGCCGCGACGTCACCGAGCTTTGCCTTGACCGTTCGGCGCATCGGCATCTTGCCTAAGAATTCCCAGCGTTTGTCTCGCGGCTGCTTGTCGGATTCTGCTTCGAGGTTGAATCGCGTCCAGAAGCTGGCCTGTTCGGCGCCGTAGTTGAAGTTGGTCGGCTCGTAGAGCGTGGCGTAATCGTGGTTGCCTAAGACGCACCATTTGGTCTTGTCTATGACAAGGTCGAGGCACTGGCGCGGGTCAGCACCGTAGCCGATGACGTCGCCGAGGCAGTAAATGGTCTTTATGCCCCGGCCTTCAATATCCGCCAGGACGGTCGTCAGGGCCTCGATATTCGAGTGTATATCGCTTATGACTGCAAACATACTCTACCGGCCTGCCCGGCTCTTCTTTACGCCGGGCTGTCTGTAAAATTGTGTAACGCAAAAACCACTCCAGCTACGGCTCGGCCCGTCTATACCCAGACCAAACCTGATTTGCGCCTACGCCGAGACGAGTTAATAGCAGAAAAAACGCAAAAAGGCCAGTGTATTTGTTGTTTTTTTGCAAACTCAGCGCGGGATTCTCGCTTGTAGGTAAAAGCTGGATTCCCGCAGGGTATGTGTAGCGATATTCCGGGATTCACCGCAGGCGAATAAATCTGCGCTAGATGGACCAGTCTTTTGAGCTTCTGAAGAATTTGAACTGGAGGATGATGCCGAATAGAGTGGAGCCGATAAGCAATGCCGGCAGGAACCACTGATTGTCGTAGTAGAGCTGGTTGAGGTGCGTCGTGGGCGGGTCCTGAGCGAATGTTTCGTATCGGTAAATGAGCGAGAAGACGCCGATAAGGATAAGCGATGCGCCGGCAAAGCTGGTGAAGAGCATAACAGAGAGCTTGAAAACAACGAAGGAAATCATACCGCCGGCGACGACGCCGACAAGCGCGCCCGCCCAGACAAACTGCTGGGGGAGATGACAGGTGTACCAGACACCTGCGGCAAGCACCCCGCCGGCGATGGCACCGAGGATGCTGACGGCCCATCGCATCAGGGGTAGCGCCAGGATGGCCAGAAGGGCTGCGCCGATGACGCTGCCGAGGATGACTTTTTCGAAATGTGCGCCGACCCGCATACCGATGTACAGCCCGAGCAGGCCAAGGCCGATTACGGTCAGGGCCTTGTAGATTCGCCAGCCGTACATCAGAGGGATGATACCGAATGATACGGCGAGCACGGCCTGGAGCGGGGTCAGAGCGGTGACCTGCTGCCAGATTTGGTCGAGCGCCTGCAGAACGTATCTGGTGCCATAATCGACCTGCGTATGGTCGAATTGGCCTGGTGCCTTACTGGTCTGTGCGAGAATCAGCAGAAGATTCATCTGGTCTTCTCCTTTAGTGCTCAGCACCGCCCAGTGCCGGGCGGGGTTATGACGTTCGCCAGGCGGTGGATTTGGGTACCGGCTGGTCCCCGCTGTCATCGGATTTGCCTTTTTTGGCTCGCTTTGCTTTGACCTTTGCGGCTTCTTTCGCGATGACGAGGCGACTGCTAATCCTTGGCAGCAGCAGCAACTGCACGATTGCGCCGATGATTGTGACCGCGATGAAAAGTTCAAGATAGAGTTCGCGTTTGCTGCTTATATGTCCAACGGCGGCAAAGCCGCTGCGGACTAACAGCAGGATGGTGCCGGTCAGCAGCAATGCCGTTCCTGCCGCTGAGCACAGCACGGCAGAGGTGCTTTGCCAAAAGGCGGCGCTGGCTCCAAGAGGAACAACGATTAAGGCGAGCAGCATCGGCCAGTTGTAATAGGGGACGTCGATGGTCAGTTGGCGAATCATAGAAAGTAACTCGCCGGATGTATTGAAATAGGGTCTTATCAGGATTGAAAAGCCATAAACGGCAATGAATATCGACGCCGCTAACGCAAGGAAAACATCCTGGAACTTCAGGGCGAGCAGGACGCCGGCTCCTGCCAGTGCGGCGGTCAACAGGAGATTGGAGCCGCTGATGGGTATTGTGCAGGCCGCGCCACAATATGCCCCCACGACGGCAAACATCACTTTTCTGTAACCGAGTCCTCCCAGCCAGGCAAACAGTCCCGCCGCAATGGTAACCATCGCCATCGTCAGCAGTAAATACCGCGGCAGTCCGGCTACGCAGTGCTCAAATGTCCACAAAAAATAAATCATAACGTGCTCAACTGTATTAAAATATGTCTATGAGATTCCGACCTGCCAAATTTTGGCACACATTTATTTATCGGCCCAAGACGCCCTTAACGTTAGGTTGCAAGCTAATCGCCGGCAAGCTGCAAAATCCTTGGGGAATGATTGCGGATGAGAGGAGTCGAACCTCCACGGGTTTGAGCCCACAGGCTCCTGAAGCCTGCGCGTCTGCCAGTTCCGCCACATCCGCTTGTATGGCTGATAATAACGACTTTTATTTCGTTCGTCAATCCCGAGGAGGCGTGGTTAAAGGGACGCAAGAAAGCAGGAGGTGTCCAAATGTTATCGGGCCTTGGCGCAGGGGGTCGGGCGGAGCGATGACCCATGCTTTGTCAGCGGCGGACCGCAGACCCAAAACTTAAAGATTATTGTTCCGCCGGAGTTTATCGGCAAGGGTTTGGGCGATGGTTTCGGAATCAATCTGCGGGCCTGTGAAAGTAGATTTGGCGGATTTTTTGCCGTCGGCGTCGCTGAGACAACCGTAGATTGCAATTTGCTCTCTATTTATCCTTGCTAAGACCCAGCTTGTGGCCTCGCGCCCAAATTGTTGCGGCACTCCTCTTGAATTTACGAGCTAACCACTCGTTGGTATTCTTCGGATAGAGATCTCTAAACCTGTCGTCTTCGTCTTTTGTCCAGTAAATCCGGCGCAGGCCCATTCGGAACGCCCACGCCCTTACTGCCCCGACGCTTTTGCCTAGCAATTTCGCAATCGCCGCGGCTTTTGTTCCCTTATAGTGACGCCTCATGTATTGCATCTCTTTTTCAGTCCAGCGCCGCTGCTTTATAAGCCCCAACGCACTGGCCTTTACCTGTACCGTCCTCGGCGAACGCCCAATGTACTTCGCTAATTGCGCCGACGACATCAGCCCGTAATTTTCCCTCAGATACTTTATTTCCGCGTCAGTCCACAGCCGCAACTTTTTTGAAATCCCCATTTTTTTCGCCTGATAAGACACGACGCCTTCCAAACACCCGAATGTGTCCCCCAGGCCCTTCAGTGTTCGACCGGGATAGCTCTTCCCCAGCAGTTCTTTCTCTTCCGCCGTCCACACTTTTATCTTCTTGAGCCCCAGACACTCCGCTTTTACAGCCACCGAAGCGCAGCTTCTTCCCATCGTGGCGGCAATGTCCGGAAACGTCATTTTCTTGTAATGCCTCCTGAGAAAATCTATGTCCTTCGGTGACCATTTTTTCCAGCCGGCACTTCCTCTTCGGCTTCCCTCGCTCACGAGTTTCTTAAGCCCGAGCAGGAACGCCTGGCCCGCAACTGCCTGCGCAGTCCTCCCAAATTCATGCGCCAGACGCCTGTTTGAGTGCACCGGATACAGCCGTCTTAGTCGCCTGTTCTCCGACTCGGTCCAACGCTTTCTGCGATTCGGGCGCCGCCTGCTTTTGTTAACCTTCATCTATGCTTCCCCTGTGCACAATCCCTTGAAACACCAGACCTGTTCATATTATTTTCTTTCAGTTTACTATGATACCTGCTTGTTGTAAATCTCTCACTATCTCTGTGGTGGGTAATTACTGCAGTTTATCTGCCAGTTTTAAAGCGAGTGTCTCAGCTTCGCCTACTATGCCTGACAATGTGGCTTGTGCGAAGTTTTGTCCTTCCGGGCCGGATAAGAAAGCAAAAATGGTTATTTGAGAGCCGCTGATTTTTGCAAATGCCCCTGCCGGGGCGTGACAGCCGCATTGCAAACAAGAGAAGACCAGACGTTCGGCGGTGGTCTCAATGCGGGTGTCTTTATCATCTAAGCGCGAAATGATTTCTTTTGTCTCGGTGTCGTCGTTGCGAATCTGCACGGCCAACGCCCCCTGCGCAGGGGCGGGGATGAATCGAGCCGGGTCGAAAACGATTGAGATTTTGTCGGCGAGATTCAGACGTTCCAGCCCTGCACGTGCGAGGACAATCGCGTCAAAACCGCCCTGCTCAACTTTCTTCAGTCGCGTAGTAACATTGCCCCTTATGGGGACACACTGCAAATCCTCTCTCAATCGCTTCACCTGGACCACTCTCCTTAAACTCGATGTGCCGATTTTGGCTTCGCTCGGCAATGCGTCGATGGACTTCACCGGCGCAGCCGAAACTAAACAATCTTCAGGATATCGGCGGTCGAGAACAGCAGCAACAGTTAACCCTTCGCGCTGCGCAGTAGGCAAATCCTTGAAACTGTGCACGGCCGCGTCGGCTTGTTTTGCCAATAGTGCATCTTCGAGACGCGATGTAAAAAAACCGGTCGTCTTTAGCTGCCAAAGTGTGGTGCGTTTATCTTTATCGCCTTCGCTTGTTATTTTTTTGATTCGAATCTCTATATCCGGGCACAGTTTCCCAAGTGCCGATGCGACAATGTTGGTCTGTGCAATTGCCAGTGCCCCGCCGCGAGTTGCGATGATGAGCGTCTCTTTCATTGCTCATTCTCGTTGTCGAGAAGGAACATTTTATTTACGAGGTCAAGCGCTCGAAGCTGCTGAGCGGTTGGGTCTTCGTCGCCGGTGTCTTTGAGGAAGCTGACAGGCCCGTGGAGAAGTTTTCTGGCAAGTGATTCGGCAAAGGTTTCAAGTTTTTCGGTGTTCGTGACGCCAAAGTCCTTTGCGTAGCGCCTCGCCTCGGCTCGCGCCAGCTTCGTCGCCTTTTGCGTAAGCTGTGCAACGACGGGAACAACGGACAATGAATCGAGCCAGCGTGCGAATTTGCTCGTGAAATCATCGACTATTTTTTTCGCCTTGGGTATTTCACTTGAGCGTTTTTGCCTGTTGGCGGCGATTCGGCGGTCGAGGGCGTCGATATTGATGATTATAACGCGGTCGAATTGCCCGATGCGCTCATCAATGTCCCTCGGCACGGCTATATCAATCATCAAAAGCGGCTTAGTGCGGTTACGCAAAGCGCCTTCCACGTCTTCGTAAGCAACTACCGGCTGGTCGGCCCCCGTTGAGGCGATTACCAAATCAACCTCATCGAGTGTATCAGGTATTTCGTCAAGGCCGATTGCCCGGCCTGTCCCGAGGCGTTTGCACACAGCGTCGGCGTTGTCTTTGTTGCGGTTGGCGACAATCAGGTCGGTGATGTCCGCCTTGACTAAATACCTGGCGGCAAGCTCCGCGTTTTCGCCCGCGCCGATTACCATAGCAGCGCCTGAGCCAAAGTCGATTTTCTCCCTGGCAAGCTCTACTGCCGCCAAACTTATTGAGACGGCGCCGCAGTTGATATCGGTCTGCGTTCGCGCGGCCTTGCCGACCCGAAATGCGGTGTGAAACAGCCGGTGAAAAATAAATCTGCTTGCCCGACATTCGATTGATTCGGTATAGGCGGCCTTCACCTGCGACAGTATCTGGTTCTCGCCTAACATCTGGGAATCGAGACCTGCAGCGACCCCAAAGAGGTGGCGGGCGACGTCGATTCCTCGCGTTTGTTTGCAGTATTTGTGCCAGGTTTGGCCGGCCTCGGGGCCGAGTTGCTCCATTAGCTCGCTGATGGATTGATTCCAGTCAATATCCTTCCTAGCGTAGAGATAAATTTCAGTGCGGTTGCAGGTCTGCAAAATCGCTGCCTCGCCGACGCCCTGCCGACCCAATAAGGCCCGCAGCATACCCTGCCGCCGGCCCGGGGCGAGCGTGACCTTTTCCCGCTGTTCAACCGGGCAATCGTGATAATTTACGCTGTACAGAATCAGCTCCATAACTGGCTTATTATAACAACCGTTGATTTCGATGCCACATCGTTACAGAGTCGCACCGGCATATTGCTTGAGAACGATGCCGTTTCTGTCATAATGTAGCATATTGCATTTTTTATTTTTTTATGGCTATGGAACAACAGACGGACCCCAAAAATCGTT
>CAYUIL010000019.1:0-18934 GCA_964444715.1 uncultured Pirellulales bacterium
AGAAAACCCGCCAAAAGGAAATCGGGCCTGACGTTGTCCCGCCGCTCGATGCGACGCGGTCGCCTGTCGGGCGCAGGCGGTCTAATGAAAATCCCGTTCCTCCGCCCGCTTTCTGAATAAGAGCGGTATGTTTTACAGTATCGAATATACCTTCGATACTGTCCTCAATGGGCAAAACAAAGCAGGCGCTCAGCATCCCGGATGGTCTGCCTGCGTTCATAAGCGTCGGCGAGTTCGGCAAAAACTTCAGTGAAGACAAGAGGTCGTAGTATCTTTTGTGCCATTGCTTCGCTTCGTTTTCGCCGGCCCCATAGCTCGACTCCACCGACGCGACAAGCCAGGCCACTCGGCTGAAAAGCTGCCCTGGGCTTTCGATTATCCTGCCGTGCTCATCTTTGATGAGATATCGGCTCTCCAGCACGGCAATAGCGTTTTCGCTAAGCACCGGCTCGTCACCCGGCGGCTGAACTATTTGGCAGTTTGTATCCGGCATCTGGTATCTTGCATCTGATAAGCAGCTATACTTTTTTGAGCCATTTGAATCTGAAGACATCACGGATGCGTTCGGTGAATCGCACGCCAAGCCGCTGTGTGCTGGTGCTGAACTCTGTTCGCTTGAGGTCATCCGTGGTCGGTTTTGCAGTTTTGGCGCCGAATACGGCTGCTAACATACCCGCTATGTAGCCCAGAACGATATTTGCTTTTTGGCGAAAGGCCATTTTCAATCATCTTTGAATGGCAGTTTTTATCGCGGCCAGCAGTTCCTCACCGGTGCGACTTTCGACTGTAGATTGGCCCCACAGTTGATGTCTTTCGAGGATTTCCGGCTTGGCATCGTAGTATCCCGTAACAGTGCTGATGCCGCCCTCGGCGGCGCCGGCCGTCTTATATTCGTGTTCCAGCAGCCAGCCGCTTATCTCATCATCGTATTCGGCAGGATAAATCAATGCCACGGCGAACTTGTCACCGCTGAACTTGGCCAGATGAATCTTCGCCTTGCACGGCAGTTCTGTTTCGACGCCAAGTTTGACTAACCGTTTGTAATCGTCGCGGACAGTATCAATATCGCCGGAGTAAAAGAACATACCCGACTCGAGCTGGAAAATCTCCCGCCGAACGCCTTTCAGATCCAGCCGGCCGTCAGGGTACGCCCTGTGTATCTTATAGGCCTTGCAGTCCCTGTACCGCTCGCTTTCAAAAAGCTCCGCCACTTCCTGCGCGGTGAATCCCACTCCTGTATTATCGCCGAAATCGACAATATACAGGCCGATGTAACTATCCGGCTTTTCCAGTTTTGGCAGTTTCATAAGTCATTATTTTAACCACGGGTTCCACGGATTGCACATAAATTTCCCATACAGCTTATTGAGAATTGTCTGCGAATCCTGATGTTTGCTGTTGACCGGTTTTTGACACAGCCAATATAATGAGAACTGTGCACCGAGGGATGTTACTGGTTGTAAAGCCGGTATTTTTGAAAGAGGACAGAATGAAGACACATCGCAAAATCTCAAGCCAATTCAGAGAATTATTGAAGCAGGAGCTTCAATTCTGGCAAGCGGACGGCCTCATCTCTGCCGAGCAGTCCGTCGCACTGTCGCAAAAATACCGGCTTGACCAGATGGCCAAGGAATCCACAAACCGCCTCCTGTTTGCCATATACATAATCGGAACTGCTCTCATAGGCGCCGGCGTAGTCAGTTTTGTCGCCGCTCACTGGGAGGAAATCACTCCTTCTGTCAAGGTCGGGCTGATTGTCGCCTGTATGTTAACGGGTCACATCGCCGGGTTTTACCTTTGGAAAGTGTCAGCCAGAAGCCCGCGGCTCGGCCACGCCCTTATAGTTCTTGGCACTCTGGTCTTCGGCGCAAACATCGGCTTGATGGCACAGATATTTCACATCAGGTCTAATTTCTACAACGGCTTATTCGCCTGGGCGATTGGCGCTATCATAATGGCTTACGCCCTGCAGAGCGTTCCAAACGCGGTCATTGCCGTGCTGGTCTCGTTCATAGGTTTCTGCGGCTGGGCCGGTGATAACCCTCAATCCTTTTGCTATTACCCGTTCATTGCCGCCGCAGTTTTTCTGCCCTTCGCCTATCTTTGTCGCTCAGTGCTGGCGTTCTCACTGTCGCTGCTCGCCGTAGGCGTTTCGGTTGTCGTATGCGCCGGCTTTGGCTCTGAGAAACTTGCCTCTCTTGGGCTGGCTGCGCCGGGTGCAGCCCTGTTGTTCTTTGCCTACGGACTACTTTTACATCGCACGGCCAACTTCAAAGCATTTGCTTCTCCGGCTATGGTGGTGGCAACCATTTTTATCGCTTTCGGCGCCTATTTGTCGTCGTTCCACTCTTATGGTATGCGGTTCCCGGCTTTATTCGAGCACCGTATGTGGCTGGTGCCGACAATCTGCCTTTATGTGCCGGCTCTTGTAATGTGGGGTCTCGTATTCAAAGAGATTTTTACCGAACAGCGAATCCACTGGGTCTCCCTCGGCGTAATCGTCTCCTGTGTGCTTGTTGCTGCACCAATCGTGTTAACGCCGGTCTTGATGAGCACGCCGGATTTCTTTTGGAGCATAGTGTTATCAAACGTGGCGTGTCTTGTCCTTTCGGCTGCCCTTATCACAAATAGTTTCCCCGCTGAGAACAGAGGCCTTTTTTGGGCAGGAGTGCTCTTCGCCGCTCTGATTATCGCCAGTCGCTTTTTAGAGTATGAAACCGGTTTGCTTATAAAGGCTGTCGTCTTTATCACCTGCGGAATCTGCCTCATTCTTGCAGGGGTCGGATTTGAAAACTATCTAAAACGAAGGAGACCCGCAAATGAATAAGCGCACGCTCTGGTTTGTCATTGCCGTGGCTGCACAGCTACTCATTCTTGCTGCCGTTCCTGCGCAGAAAATCCACGTCCGGGCGACGGGCAAAACAATTCTGCTTAAGACGGCCCCTGTCGACCCGTACTCCATAATGAGCGGCTACTACGTTATACTTGGTTACGAGATATCAAATCCCAAGGTGTCAACCGACTGGGAGAAATGGCCTGAGGGGAGACCTGTGTGGGTTATCCTGAAGGCGGACCCTAACGGCGTCTGGAACGCCGTTTCAGTTCACGACAAACGGCCGTCCGTTCCGAGTGATGGTGTTGTCATCAAGGGCAAGAAGGGCCACTGGAGAGTCGAGTACGGTATAGAGGCGTATTTCATCCCCGAAGAATCAAGAGACAAAGTTGCGCAGGACCTTCGCAGAAACTCCAAAGAAGCAAAAGCCGAAATCAAGGTCGATTCCTCCGGCAACGCAGCCATAACAAAGCTCATCATACAAGACAGGGTCTATGAGTATTAACAGCCGGTAAGAGATGCAATCTGACTTTCAGCCCCGCAGCATTAAATGTCGTAATGCTCTTCAGTACGAATTTGCACGTTTTTTCGATACTTGCTTGAGTCGTTGTCGATTTCTTTATCTATGTGGCGTTGAGCTGCGAATATCTTGAAAGCCGTCAGGCATGTTCCGATACCCGCAATAAAAAAGACCATTGCCGCCAGTGTAGCGAAGAATTTAGGCAGTAGGTAAATCAACAAGCCGAAGCTAATCAAGGCAAGGCCCGTGACGAACATTCCACCGGCAAGCCGGCGCGACGCCTGCGAGAGAATGGTACTGTAAAAGCGGAACGGCATCTGAAAGCCCCTTTCAATAAACTAAAAGGGCGGGCCTTTTTGACCCGCCCTTAGTTATCTTTGGTGTTAGTACATTCCGCCTGGGGGTGGGCCGGGCGGCGACTCCTTTTTCTCCGGTATTTCGCTTACTATCGCATCGGTTGTCAGGAGCAGCGAGGCGATTGACGCGCCGTTTTGCAGCGCGATGCGTTCGACCTTTGTGGGGACAATCACGCCGAAGTCTATCATATCGCCGTATTCTTTTCGCAGGGCGTCGTAGCCGAAGTTCTTGTCGGGGCTGTCCATAACCTTCTGTGCGACGATTGAGCCATCGAGACCTGCGTTTACGGCAATCTGCTTAATGGGGGCGACGATTGCCCGGCGGACTATATCGACGCCGACCTTCTCATCGCCCTGGGCATTGATTTTATCCAGTGCGGGAAGCGTTCGCAGTATTGCAACGCCGCCGCCGGGCAGGATGCCTTCCTCGACCGCGGCCCTGCAGGCGTGCAGTGCGTCCTCCACTCTTGCCTTTTTCTCCTTCATTTCGGCCTCGGTGGCGGCGCCTACTTTTATCTGGGCGACGCCGCCTGAGAGTTTGGCCAGGCGTTCCTGGAGTTTTTCGATGTCGTAATCGCTGGTGGATTTTTCGATTTCCGCCTTTATCTGTTCGATTCTGCCCTTGATTTCTTCCGTTTTGCCGGCGCCTTCGATAATCGTGGTGGTGTCCTTGTCGATTGTTACCTGTTTTGCCCTGCCTAACATATTCAGTTCGAGGTTTTCCAGCTCGATGCCGAGGTCCTCGAATATGGCTTGTCCGCCGGTGAGCACGGCGATATCGCTCAATAGCGCCTTTCGTCTGTCGCCGAACCCAGGCGCCTTGACCGCGGCGCACTGCAGGACACCGCGAAGCTTGTTGACGACCAATGTCGCCAGCGCCTCGCCTTCAACCTCTTCGGCGATGACCAGCAGGGGCTTGCCCTGTCTGGCAACCTTTTCAAGCAGCGGCACAAGTGACTTGACCGAGCTTATCTTTTTTTCGTGGATGAGGATATACGGCTTATCGAGAGATACGGTCATATTCTCAAGCTTGTTGATGAAGTGCGGACTTAAGTAGCCCTTGTCGAACTGCATACCTTCAACCAGCTCAACAACGGTTTCCAGCGATTGCCCTTCCTCGACGGTTATGACGCCGTCTTTGCCGACCTTGTCCATTGCCTCGGCCAATTTTTTGCCTATTTCTGCGTCCTGGTTGGCCGAGCAGGTCGCCACCTGCTCGATTTGCCTGCTGGAGGCAACGGGAATGCTCATCTTTTGCAATTCTTTTACGATTGTATCGACTGCCGTATCGATGCCTCGTTTTACCTGGAGGGGATTTGCGCCTGCGGTGATATTTTTAAGCCCTTCGTCGAAGATGGATTCGGCCAGAATCGTCGCGGTAGTCGTTCCGTCGCCTGCGACAGTGGATGTTTTGGAGGCGACCTCCTTGACCATTTGCGCACCCATATTCTCGTATGGGTCTTCAAGCTCGATTTCCTTTGCCACTGTGACGCCGTCCTTTGTGACGGTGGGCGAGCCGAAGGACTTTTCGAGAACGACGACTCTGCCGCAGGGGCCTAAGGTTATCTTGACTGCGCCGGCGAGTTTTTTGACGCCCTCTCGGATTGCCGCCCGCGCTTCGGTGCCAAATGCTATCATTTTTGCTGCCATATTCTTACTTCTCCTTCCGGGGTTAGACCTCAATAATCAGTTATCAATGTTAGCTTATTCCTCAATCACCGCCATAATATCCGACTCATTCATAATCAGGTGCTCTTTGCCGTCTATCTTTATCTCGCTGCCTGCGTAGCTGGTAAACAGGACCAGGTCTCCCTTTTTGACCTGTGGTTTCTGGCGGGAGCCGTCGTCTAAGAGCTTGCCGTCACCGACCGCCACGACCTTGCCTCTCTGGGGTTTTTCCTTTGCGCTGTCTGGCAGGACTATTCCGCCCGCCGTTTTGTTCTCCGCCTCCACTCGTTGAACGAGGACCTTGTCGGCCAATGGTCTTATCTTCATCTTCTCACTGCTCCTTTCAAAAATTTTTGACCGTTATTTTGCCTTATGCTTTTATGCCGAAAAAATGTGGCTGCTGTATTTTTTCACAAACAGCCGATTCAACTGGTCCTTTAGAATATTCATATCAACGGGCTTGTCAATCACGCTGAAGGCGTCGAGCTGCAGCGCCTCTTCAAGCATCATCTCTGTTATGCCGCTTGCCAATAATATACAAGGCATTGAAGGACATTCCAACCTGATAATCTTTAACGTCCACAGGCCTGCCTGCTCACAATCGGTGTCGACGATAGTCGTCCTAACCCGCCGATGACGCAGCACATTAACTATATCATTGGTGCTGTCGGCCACCAGCAGATTGACGCCCCTGGGCTTGAAAATATCGCGCACGGCCAAAGGCCAGTCCCAGTCCGCCTGGCTGGCCAATACATTTACCTCATCAGATTGCAGCAAGTCCGCCACCATAACCATCTAAGTTGTGCAAAGTTCGTGCCAATAAACGCCTTTGCTCACTTGGCGGCGTAAGCCCTTGCAAATAAAGCGGTTAGGTAGCCGTTGTAATTTGCCGTCACTCTGGCAATTTTGCAGGCATTGGCCCATCTGCTGCCAACCTGGCAGTTGCTTGCTCGGGTTGTTCCTGCAGAATTCAGAAGATTATTGCGGCGTAGCCGACGGACTCCCGGCTGGTTGCACCCATTTTGCGAAGCATTATCTCGTTGCTGTTGGTGTGGGCGAGAAGAACACCTTTTGTTTTGCCTAATGTCTTTGCCGCTGCCACCGTCGCCGCGGCGGCACCCGGCCCGCAGGCATTGCAATTCTCGGCTGCGCTTTCGAGCATCTTTTGGGGCTGTATCTTGAGGGCGTAATCGATAAACTGCTTGTCGTTGACGTCCATCGCCCATTTGAGGGCGTCTTTTCCCGTGCCCATCGGCGTAAATCCGTAGCGTGGCCCGTAGTGAGTCAGGTCGGTTGAGCCGAGGCAGACGATTTTTCTCTCCTCGTCGCTGGCAATGATGCTGCCGACGATTTCGCCGAGCCGAACCGCCTGTTCGGATGGAGGCGTGAGAATCGGCAGTATCTTTGCACCAGGGAAAATATATTGAATGAACGGGACCTGGACCTCCATACTGTGTTCGCTGTTGTGTGCGTCGCAGTCGCTTACTGCGGTTTTGCTTTCGAGCACGGCATTGGCAAGCTCTTCGTCGATAGGGATTTCACCCAGCGGGGTGAGCCAACTGCCCTTGTCGTAAACCGCGGGTGGCTGGCCTAAGTAGCCGTGAGCTGCGCCGAATATGACGAAGGTGTGGACCTTCGGGTGTTGCTGCCTGATTGCGGCAAAGACAAGCGCCGCGGCTGCACCGCTGAATGCCCAGCCGGCGTGCGGGACGATACCTGCGACTATCGCCTCGGGCAGCGGCTGGTTTAATGTCGCCTCTTCGAGGCACTGGTTTATCTCATCAACGCACTGGTCGTGCTGGCCGGGATAGAACTGGCCGGCCACTATGGGTTTTCTCTTCTGCATATTTTCACCTGTCCGGCTACGGCTCGGCCCCTTGGCAACTGGTTTCGCCTATGGTTTTTTGCCTTCGCCGAGACGAGTTAGTTGCTTTTGCGGCTTCTGGCCGATATGATTATACTATTATCCGGAACGCCGATATATTGTAAATGCGAAAGGCGGGAAAGACAAATGGTATCTAAAAAGGCAGGCAAGTCAGCCCGGCTCCGCCGAATGGCTACGCCGAGGCAGGCGGTGGCGGTGGTGATGGGGTCGGATAGCGACCTCGCTGTTATGCAGACCTGTATCGACACGCTCAAGGATTTCGGCATACAGCCGATTGTGCGGATAATCTCCGCTCACCGCACACCGAAGGTTGCCGCACAGTTTGCTCAGTCGGCGGCCAAAAACGGGATAAAGGTTATAATTGCCGCCGCCGGTATGGCGGCTCATCTGGCAGGGTCAATAGCTGGCTGGACGACGCTGCCCGTTATTGGTGTGCCGCTTGCCGCTAAGGAGGGTCTGTCGGGGCTGGATGCCCTGTTGAGCACGGTTCAGATGCCCTCGGGGGTTCCCGTGGCGACGGTTGCCATCGGCAAGGCGGGTGCAAAGAACGCGGCTATTTTGGCGGTGCAAATCCTCGCGCTATCGGACAAGACACTGGCGGGCAAAGTTGCCCGTTTTAAGGCCATCCAGTCGAAGGATGTCGCCGGAAAAAATTCCGCCCTCAAATAAAGGCTTGGTTTGCCCCCTTGCTTTATCTTAATTTGTCGGCCAAAGCGGAGCCGAACTCCCGGGCAAGTTTGCTTGCAGTAAGCTGGTCAACGTTGTTGTAGGAGGCAGTGAGGAGGACATTGCCCCCTTTGTCCTTTGCAGTAATGGTCAGCGATTCGATGGCCTGGGCGGATGAATCCTTACCGCCGAACCAGTCCGTTTTCCCCGTTGACCGTAGCGTCAAAAACGTTGAGCCGGTCAGTATGACGTTGGCGGTCTCGGCGTCGCATAATTGGACATGCTTGCGAACAAACTCTTTTTCAAGAACGTCTCGCAGGACCTTGCCGACGTATGGGTCCTGGCTTTCGATTGGTGTGATGTAAACACACCTGTTCTCGACGGCCTTTAGTTGTTTAGTGGTTACAATGTCGGTGTTGCAGCCCGCAAAAAGGGCCAGCAGCATGCCAATCGCCATTGTCTTTTTCATAATCTTATCTCCTTTCAACATAGTAATACTAATCGGCATAGAATAGTGTTGCTCTGTAAAGCTTTTTAAGGATTACGCTTTGGCTTTGTCGTAGAATCAATCACCTTGTAGCTGGTAAGTTAAAGCGGCAGCGAGGGAGTCGAGGGATATTTTTTCTCGTTCGCCTCAATGCTTCATATCGAACCACGCGTACTGAGCGAGTAAGCCCTTTGTGAAAACGAAAGGCGAACGCGTTGAACCACTGGGGTACTAGGATTCGGACCTAGACTAACTGATCCAGAGTCAGTTGTGCTACCATTACACTATACCCCAATAAAGGTATTGACCACAGGTGCGAATTTAATTTACACTCATTGCGGCTCGTTTGCAAGGCAATTCAGTCGTGGTTGAATGCACGGGAGCGTATATATGCTCAGGAATATACTGCTATCGTTCATACCTTTGTTTGTGGCGGTGGATGCAATCGGAGTGCTGCCGATATTTGTGTCGCTGACAGAGGGCCTTACCAAAAGCGAAAAGACCAAAATCATACTCCAGTCAATGGTAACGGCGTCTATGCTGGCCATCGGGTTCATCTTTGTTGGCCAGCTTGTTTTCAAACTCTTAGGCATTACCATAGGCGACTTTATGGTTGCAGGTGGTGCGGTGCTTTTCTGCATCGCCATTATAGACCTGGTCAACCCGACCAAGGAAAGGCGTATCCCCGACCAGAACCTCGGCGCAGTGCCGTTGGGAACGCCGCTTATTGTCGGTCCAGCCGTTCTGGCAACTTCGCTTTTGATAATTTCCGAATACGGACTGCTGCCCACTGTGATTTCAGTTATCGCCAATATCATTGTTGCCGGTCTTATTTTCCGCGGTTCTTTTGGATTGATAAAGGCGCTGGGTGAGGCGGGAACGAAGGCCCTTTCAAAGATAATGAGTTTGCTGCTGGCGGCCATTGCAGTAATGCTGATGAGAAAGGGTATTATGCTGTTTATGGGAGTGAGTTAGGGACAGGGCTTGATGGGCAAGGTATGATTGGAGATGATAAAATTCAGGAAGCAAAAGGAACGGCGGAGCGGAAACCAGCCGGGCAAACCTGGGATTTCAGCAACTGCGCGGTAATCGTGGCGCATCCCGACGACGAGATGCTGTGGGCCGGGGGCACAATTCTGCTGCACTCCGAGACCCGCTGGACGGTGATTACGCTTTGCAGAAAAAGCGACCCCGACCGCGCAGCGAAGTTTATGCGTGTAATGGAATATCTCGGCGCCAAAGGGATAATGGGCGACCTCGACGACAGTCCCGAACAACCGCCGCTGGCTGAAAAAGACGTGAGAAAGACAATTCTGACGCTGTTGCCTATGGACAAATTCGACCTTGTCCTCACGCACAGCCGATGGGGCGAATATACGCGGCACCTTCGGCATGAGGAGACAAGCAAGGCGGTGCTGGCACTGCACAACAGAAAAGAACTGCCCGGCAGGCAGGTATGGATGTTCGCCTACGAAGACGGCGGCGGCAAATATCTGCCCAGGCCCAGCCGGGATTCCGACGTGCAGGTCTGGCTGCCTGAAAAAATCTGGCAGGAGAAATACAAAATCATCACCGACATCTACGGCTTCGCAGCCGACAGCTTTGAGGCAAAGTGCTGCCCAAAACAAGAGGCGTTCTGGCAGTTTGGTGCGAAATGACGGTGTTTGGATGACCACAAGTTGAGGAGTTAGAATATGAAAGTTCTGTTGCTGTATGACTACCCCCCTTCTCCGGCAGGTCTGGCTACGCAGGGACATCTGCTTCATCGAGGTCTGACGGAACTCGGTGTGGATGTGCACTCGGTGAACTTCGAGTCGGCACAGGAGAAGGAATGGTACTACCGCTGGTTCGAGCCGGACATTGTCGTAGGCGTTGGATACTGGGGACACACGCCTTATCTTGTCCTTCATCCGCAGCGGTATGGGATTCAGCCGATACCCTGGCTGGTCGCCGACGGCTATATGGGCGACTACCAGGAGATACTCGAGGCGCTGCCGTTAATTCTTGTTACCAGCCGATGGGTCAAGAACGTTTACGTCCGCGACGGCCTGAGCGGCAAGAATATCGAGGTGCTGCCCGTCGGCTGCGACACCGACGCCTTTATACCCCGAGACAAGAACGACCCGAAGATAACCGCCGTCAGAGAAACGCTCGGTGTGGCGCCCGACCAGATAATGATTATGACCGTGGGCGGCGACGCCACCTCAAAAGGCGCACAGGAGGTTATGCAGGCGCTTGCCCTGATTGACACTAAGGCGCCCGACTGGAAATACGTCTGCAAGGTCTGGCCTCAGCCGCGAACGGAACAGCAGAACATTATCGATATGAAACTGGCCGCTGACCTCGGAATTGAAAAAAACGTCATCTATACGACAAACGTCACGAGCCGAAATTTTATGCCGTATATTTTGGCGGCCTGCGACATCTATGCGGCGCCTTCCCGGCTGGAGGGCTTCGGGATGGTTCAGGTGGAGGCGGCCGCGTGCGGTAAGCCGGTCATCGGCATAAAAGCGATGGGAATGCTTGACACTATAGTTGACGGCGAGACCGGCTTTCTCGCCGGCGTCGCCTCCGAAATCCGGCTAAGGGAAACAATTCTCAATGACGAATCCGGACACGAACTCGGCCACAAAGTGGTCTTCAAAAGACCGCGAATCGTCGATTACAGAGCAAGCGTGCACGACATCGCAAAATATCTGATGGAACTGATGACCAACGCGGAGCTGAGGAAGAAAATGGGCGAGGCGGGCAGAATTCGCGCGGTTGAGAAATTTGACTACCGCGTCGTCGCAAAGAGATTCATCGAGATAACCTCGCAGCGATTAGGAATCTCGTAAGATGAACAGCACCAACACAGAGTTGATTGCGAGGGCAAAAGAGGCGGCGATAAAGGTATTGCTCCACAACGCCCACGGCCCTTATAGGGGCCTGCCGCGTGCTGCCGGCTGGGGATACCCCGAACCATACACTCGCGACCTGATGCTCTCATCACTCGGTATCCTGCTGACGGGAAACGCCAAACTAATCAAGTCCCTGCGAAGGACACTCGAAACCCTCGCCGGCAACCAAAGTCCGCAGGGCCATATTCCGTCATTGGTGCACGACCGTGAAGACCGCGGCTCAAGCGACTGCACACCATTATTTCTGATGGCGGCGGTCCTGTTTCGGCAGGTAACGGGTGAAAACGATTTTCTCGACGAAGCCGTCGGAAAGGCGCTTGCCTGGATGGAACATCAAAGCCCCACCAATCGCGTCATGGTTGCGCAACTGCCTACGAGCGACTGGCGCGACGAACAATGGGTGCTCGGATACGGATTGTATGTGAACACGATAGTGTACACTTATCTTCGGCTCTTCGGCCAGCACCAGCGTGCGGCGATGCTGGAGGAGTTAATGGGCAGGTTTACCGTAAGAGGCGACAGGCAAAATCGTCATATACACGAAGGGCTTGCCCTGCCGCACAAGCCGTACTATGCGATATGGTCTTACAAGGTTTACAGAAGCGAACGCTTTGACCTGCTCGGCAACTCGCTGGCCATACTTACAGGAATTGCGTCGGCCTCCAGGGCTCGCTCGCTTGTATCCTGGGTCGAGGCGGAATGTAAGGAAATGAGGAAAAACGGCGACCTCGCCGTGGATTTGCCGCCGAATTTTTTCCCCTACGTCAGGCCGCAGGACCCCGACTGGGTCCCAAGATACGCAAAATACAACCAGCCCGGCGAATACCACAACGGGGGGGTGTGGCCTTTTGTGTGCGGCTTTTACGTGGCTGCCCTGGTGGCCGCCGGCAAATATAAGCTCGCAACTAAAAAACTGCTGGTGCTGACGGAGCTGGTTCGACCGGCACGCCTGGCCAACGTCGAGTTCGGCTTCAACGAATGGTTCAAGGCACAGGATGGCGTCCCTCGCGGCGAGGACTGGCAAAGCTGGTCGGCTGCAATGTTCCTCTATGCCGCTGCCTGCGTCGAACAAAGAAGGACCCCCTTTTTTGACCAGGTTCGACAATCGGCCAGAGCGGATAAAGACACAGGATAATTATGAATCATCAACTCAAGACGCTGCTTGTCTGTTTCGTGCTGATAATCTCGACGGGCTGCGCCAACAGCCGACAACAGCCCCAGACCAAAGGCATCAAAATCGGCGAACTCGCGCCGAGAGGTCGACGGGCTCAGCCGCAGGTCCTGCGGACAACCAACATCGACGTCATCAACTTTGAGCTGCCCGCGGAGAATATAAAATCTCTCGATGCCGTCTGGCAGGTACTGAATGCAGATTCATTTCGATACAACGACCCCAATGGCTTTTCTGCAAACGGACTGCGAGCCGGAGCAGGGGAATTTGGCGCCCTCGACAAGATAAACGAGATGCTGAAATCAGCACAGGCAAAGAAGCTGTCTGCTACCTCGCTATTGATACCAAACGGTCAGGCCGAAGTGCTTGGTATGGGTCGGCTGACCCGCAAAACAACCATCTCTTATATCCAGCGGCAGGGTGCTCTCGGAAGCGCTGAGGCCGGACCTGGAATCCTCGGACTACAGGTATCCGCAAGGCAAATCGCCGATAACCGGCCGCTGGCGAGCGTCCAGTTTGTGCCGATTATCGCTGCTTCAACTGAGGGGCTTGCCCCTGAGCTGGCGGAGCGGATAAAAGAGTCCGATTTACGTATTTACTCCGCCGGCTTCGGGTTGAATATGAAACCGGGCGACTTTGTCCTGCTCGCCCCCGGCCGGTATAATGCGGATGAGACCACCGCTGCCAGCCGATTCTTTACGAAGACAGGGCCAAAACCGGCAGTCAGGGTGCTTCTGCTGGTCTGCACCTTCGTCACACAGGATTGATTATTGATAATTGATGAATACGTCAAAACCGATTGTAGCGTTGACGCGATGTATCAAATACGAGGAATCTGAGGTTGCTGAGGTGATTGCCAAACAGTTTGCCCTGTTAGGCAGCATTGAGCGATTTGTCAAACGAGGCGACAGCGTCCTGTTAAAGCCAAACTTCATTGCCCCCAGACCTCGCCATTGCGCTACCCAAACCGACCCTGCGGTAATCATCGAAACCGCCAAACTTCTGAAAGATTTCGGTGCTAAACCCTTTGTCGGCGACTCGCCTGCCTGGGGCAACGTCCATACCTGCGCCAAAGCGATTGGGCTTGAAGAGCCGCTAAAAAAACTGGATGTCCCCGTCAGGCAGTTGAATAAACCCGTGAGGCGTCAAATAGCCGGCGTCGCCGTAGGCATAAGCTCAGTGGCCCTGGAGGCCGATACAATTATCAATCTGCCGAAATTCAAGTCGCATCAGCAATTGGTGGCGACATTCGCGGTCAAGAATATGTTCGGCTGTGTGAGCGGAAAGTGGAAGGCATACTGGCATTTTGCAAAGGGCGGCTCCGCCAAAAAATTTTGCGGGCTGCTCATCGAACTCTACAAATTCTTAAGCCCCGCCCTGACAATCATCGATGGCATAGCCGTTATGGATGGCCCCGGGCCTATCCGCGGCAGACCAAGACCGCTCGGCTGGCTTATCGGCGGAACAGACCCGATGCCCTGCGAAATCGTCTGCAGCAAACTGATAAACCTCGACCCCGACCGGTTGCCCATAGTCACAACCGCCAAAAAAATCGGCTTCGGCTGCACAAACCCCGATGCCATCGAAATCATCGGCGACCCGTTCCCCGATACCGTCTGCACCGACTTTGTCTTAGCTGAACCGATTCCAATTCGATTTTCGCTGCCGCACGTCTGCAAAAGCATCTGCAAACAACTGCTTCTGCTCGTCCGGCCTGCCGGGAGGACTACCGATGCAGATGCCCCGTAAAACCGACGCTTTGCGCTTCTTTACCCCCCAGCACCTGCTTTTGTTGACAGAAGCAATCGAGCAGCGTATAGTAGGCCGGCGTTTCAGGGGTAAGACAGTTTTTTGAACTGCAGGAACACATTATGCATCTGTCCTCCGGTCGCGCCAGAAGGTTTGAATCAGCCGTCGGCACTCTAATTTTGTTTGTCCTGATTGCCACCGCAATCGGGGTCTATTGTATACAGCAAGACGTGAATATGGCCCGATTCGGCGTCAGTCAAATATCCAGCGAGACCGGTCATATCCAGCAAGCAGATGGGGAATTGACATCCTCTCTAAAATCGCTCGCCACAACTGATTTCCCGGCTGTCGGCAACAGCGAGATATACAACGCGGACAATCTTTACGAGAAAATCGACGGCAAGGCCCCTATGTATGTCGAGTCCGGGTTTGAACGGCTGACTACCCAGCGTTTCGCGTCCAAAAGCAATTCTGAACTGGGATTCGAGCTTTACCAATATGATATGGGCAACACAAGGAACGCCTTTTCCGTTTACAGCAGGCAAAAAAGGGCGGACGTTACGGACCTGAACGATGTGCCCTTTGGCTACAAGACGAGCAATGCAATTTATATCTCGCACGGCAAATACTACATCGAGATGATTGGCTTCGCAGAGTCGCAGGAACTGATTGGTGTAATGAAAGGCATCGCTCAAAAACTGGTTGCTCAATTGCCTGCCGATGAAAAAAACAAGATAACGGAATTGAGTTATTTCCCGCCCGGGACCGTCGCGGGAAGCTGGAAATTGCAGCTTAAAGATGCCTTTGGTTTCGACGGCCTAACGGATACCTATTCCGCACAATATAAAGCAGGCGAACAAACAGTAACAGTCTTTTTCAGCCAGCATAGTAATGCTGATGATGCGATGTCGGTCGCCAAAAGTTATAGCGATTTCCTAATGACCAACGGCGCCAAGACAGGCGAGATTGACAGCGAGATACTTAAATCGGCAGGCGCCTCAATTCTGAATTTTTATGGAAGCACCGAAATCGTTTTCTCAACAGGCGTGTTCGTCGGTGGCGTTCACGAGGCGGATAATAAACAGGCCGCGGAGAAGGCGGCGGAAGTATTGATTGACCGGCTGAAGAAAATCAATGACTGAACCAAACCAGATAAATCCTGCTCGCAGACAGCTGCTCGTCCGCGGCGCAAAGGTCGTGGCTTCAATCGCTGCTGCCGGGACAGCCGCATACTGGCTTTATGACCGCGAAGGACCGAAGGGCGATGTTAACGCAAACCGGCTGGTAACGTTGCCTGATTTTTCGGTGCCGCATAAAAATGGGCAAATAATAAGCATCGTTCAAGGCCGGGACAGGGTAAAGACAGCCAACAAGGCGATTGAGCTTTTAGGCGGTATAGAGCGGTTTATCACGCCCGGCGACGTCGTCGCAATCAAGCCGAATGTCGGTTTCGCGTCCCCGCCGATATTGGGCGCCACGACGCACCCTGATGTGGTTGCCGCAGTTATTCGATTGTGCTACGAAAAAGGCAAGGCAAAGAAGGTCATTGTCATTGACAATTCCATAAATGACCCTGCGAGCTGTTTTGCAATAAGCGGTATCGGCAAGGCCGCAACCGCGGCCGGGGCGGAAGTGGTTATGCCGAAGAATAACCTGTTCAGCCATACGACACTTAAAGGCGGCTCGCTTATTAGAAACTGGCCCGTGTTCTACGAGCCCTTGGCCGGCGCAAACAAACTCATCGGCATAGCGCCCGTCAAAGACCATCACCGAAGTGGCGCATCGATGAGTATGAAAAACTGGTATGGCCTTCTGGGGGGCAGGCGGAACATATTTCACCAGGATATAAACACCATCATTGCCGAACTTGCGATGATGGTGAAGCCGACTTTTGTGATTCTGGACGGCACGGTGACTATGATGACCAATGGCCCGACGGGCGGCTCGGTTTCGGATTTGAAAAAGACAAATACGATGATTGCAAGCTGCGATATGGTGGCCGCTGATGCCTTCGGCTGTTCGCTATTGAACCTTAAACCATCCGACCTCCCTTTTCTGTCGCTTGCTGAAAAGGCGCTGGTCGGAACAGCGGATTATGAGTCGCTCAAGCCACTGAAGGCGGATGTTACCTGAAAGTTAATCTATGAAAATCACGACGGTTCGACGAATAAGTCAGGTATTCTTTTTTGTCCTGTTTCTGTGGTTTTGCATTGTCGCCACAGTCGGGGACAGGTTCTGGCAAATCAGAAACTGGCCGATTAACTGGTTTTTGCAGCTTGACCCGCTCGTCGCCTTTGGGACGATTTTGAGCACACAGAAACTTTATTGGCCCCTGTTGTGGGCGATTGTGACGGTGTTGCTGACAATAATATTCGGACGATTTTTCTGCAGCTGGGTTTGTCCTTTCGGCTCGATACACCATCTCGTCGGCTATCTGGGCAATCGCAATAAAAAAATCGCCGAGAGAATCCGGCTTAACCGATATCGCAAGGCCCAGTGCATAAAATACCTGGTCCTGGTTTTTCTTCTCGGGATGGCCGCGTTTCCTTCGCTGGCAAGCACGCTTCAGACGGGTCTGCTCGACCCCATTCCGTTAGTAACGCGGTCGGTGAATCTGATGTTACTGCCCATCTTAGACAGAGGCACGTCCTTAATGTCGGTTGATGCCCGCTTCTATGAGCTTGGCTGGCTTACACTTGCCGTGTTTGGCGCCGCGGTGCTATTGAATCTGGTTATCCCGCGGTTTTACTGCCGATTTATATGCCCGCTGGGCGCGCTCTTAGGCATCATAAGCAGGTTTGCGATATGGCGAATCGGCAAAACTAAAAGCGAGTGCATCAACTGCAAGTTCTGCGAAAAGGCCTGTGAAGGCGGCTGTGAACCGAGCAGCAGTATCAAAATCGCCGAGTGCGTTCTCTGCTTTAACTGCCGAGAGGATTGCGACCACGATATTATCGCTTATCAGTCGTTCCCGTCGCTGGCAGGCGAAGTGCCCGCGGACATTTCCCGCAGGGGCTTTGTGTTGTCGCTGGCAAGCGGGGTTATTGCAGCGCCGGCAATTCGGCTAAGCGCCAAGGTCGCTTCAAACTGGTCCAACAAAATCATTCGTCCGCCGGGGGCTTTGGCGGAGCAGGAATTTCTGAAAAGGTGCATCAAGTGCGGGCAGTGTATGCGGGTATGTCCGACGAATGTAATTCAGCCGGCGGGCCTGGAAGGCGGGCTTGAAGGATTGTGGACGCCTGCATTGAACAACCGAATCGGCTCCAGCGGCTGTCAGTTAAACTGTGTCGCCTGCGGCCAGGTCTGTCCGACCTCTGCAATCAGACCTATCACGCTCGATGAGAAAAAAGGCCTCGGCGACTTTGCCGACAAAGGCCCAGTCAAGCTCGGCACCGCGTTTGTGGACCGCAACAGGTGTCTGCCGTGGTCGATGGACAAACCTTGTATCGTCTGCCAGGAGAACTGCCCGGTAAGCCCGAAGGCAATTTACACACAGGATGTCTTTTCCACTGTCAGAGACGGCGTAGCGATGATAAAGAAGGCGACAAATAGTGTTATCGAGCTCGACCGGCGAATCCCCTCCGGCAAATTCGGCACCGGCGACTATTACATTCTCCTTGAGGATGGAAACCGCTATAAGATTGCCTCTAATACCGATACTTCCGTAGAGGTTTCTGAGGAGCATTTGTCTTCCGTATCAGGCAAGGTCGAAATACAGGTTCGGCTGCAAAGACCATACGTTGACGTTGAAAAGTGCATTGGCTGCGGCGTGTGTGAGCACGAGTGCCCCGTCAGCGGAAAAAGGGCCATAAGGGTCTCCGCTGAGGGCGAAACCAGAAGCGCAGACCGAAGATTATTGTTGAAATGACGAAACCCCGCGAACAGAATAGCACTGCGGGTAGTAAAATTTAGATAGTGATTCGCAAACGGATTTATGGCCTAAACGGAAAAACAATTTTTTCGGAGAATCGTCGATGAATAACGAACTCAACAAGGTCAACAGGAGAAACTTTTTGAGAACGGTCGGTGTGGCAGGACTTGGCTCGGTTATCGCCTCAAAGGTAAAGGCCGATTTAAATGAGCCGAATGCTGCTGAGAAGTCACAAATTGAAACCCCTCAAGTCCCGAAACGAAAGTTCGGCAAGACCGGGCAGGATGTGTCGGCACTGTCGCTTGGGGCTATACAGCTTGTCGATAACCAGGTGATTCTTACAAGCTCTCTGAAATGGGGCGTGACTTATTGGGACACTGCTTATAATTATACGGGCGGAAACAGCGAGTTGTGCATCGGCAAATATCTGAGCGCAAACCCTGATGCTCGTAAGAAAATCTTCATTGCAACCAAGGCCTCCGGCGCAAGAAACGCAAGTGAAGCCGAAGAACGGCTCCGGGAGTCGCTCAAAAGAATGAATACCGACTACGTTGACGTTTTCTACGGCGTCCACGCCCTCGACAACATCTCACAACTGACGGAGGAGCACAAGACCTGGGCGGAAAACGCCAAGAAGAAGGGGCTGATTCGTTACTTCGGCTTCAGCACGCACAAGAATATGGCGCGAAACCTCTACGCGGCATCCAAGCTGGGCTGGGTGGATGCGATACTGACGACGTATAACTACCGCCTGACCAAAAGCCCCGAAATGCAAAAAGCCATCGATGCCTGCCACAAGGCGGGGATTGCTCTTACCGCTATGAAAAC
>CAYUIL010000020.1:0-14075 GCA_964444715.1 uncultured Pirellulales bacterium
GGCGCCGCTGCAATGGGCGGCTTTTGACCGGAGCGGACGTGCATTTTGATAATATTCACGACCTCTTTCAGGTTCATGGCCCTATAGTCGGGTCCCCGTGCGCCAGGTGGAATCTTTTGTTCGTGGCCGCGGCTGCCGAGCAGTATCGTCCTGCATCCCGCCCGCGCGCCCGCTTCTATGTCGCCCGGCCCGTTGCCAACCATCCACGATTCCGTCAGGTCGATATCCATATCCTTGCCGGCATCAAGCAGCATTCCGGGGTTGGGCTTCCTGTGGTCGCTTTCCCTGCGATATCTCGGAATCACCCCGTCCGGATGGTACGGGCAATAGTAAATGCGGTCCAAAGACACGCCACTTTCCGCCAGTAACTGTTCAAGCCGCTTATGAATCTGGGCGAGCACCTCTTCCGTCACAATCCCCCTCGCCACGGCGGACTGGTTTGACACGACAACAAGCTTATAGCCCATCGCCCTAAGTTCGCTCAGGGTCTCGGGGACGCCTTCAAGCAGTTTCACCTGGTCGGGATTGTTTATGTACCCGGGGTCTTCAATTAGTGTGTCGTCACGGTCCAGAAATATCGCTTTGTTTGGCATAATCCGATTCGCCTATGCAAAACTTTGCTCGACGAGCTTGCAGATTATATGATAAGCAAGCTGATGTATTTCCTGGCTTCTCGCCGTTGACTTATCGTCCGCACACAGACAAATGTCGGCGAGCCGTTCGAGTTTGCTTTTTTTTCTGCCGGTAAAGGCAAGGACCAAAGCTCCTTTTCGTCTGGCGACTTTGGCGGCGGCCAAAACATTCGGCGATGAGCCGCTTGTCGATATCGCCCAGAAGATGTCCCCTTTCCCGACAAGTGCCTCCGCCTGCCTGGCAAATACGCTTTCGTAAGAGGCGTCATTGGCAATCGAAGTCATAACGGAGCTGTTGGTGGTTAGCGCCACTGCCGCCAGCGCTTTGCGACTGCATTCGAACCTGTTGACCAGCTCAGCCGCAATGTGCTGGGCGTCAGCCGCAGAGCCGCCGTTGCCGCAGATATACACCGTTGCGCCTTTTTTCAACGCCCTGATTATCGCCTCAGCCGCGATGACGATAGTATCCAGCCCCGACGCCTGCAGTTGTGCAACCATCTTCTGGTGCGTCTCGATAATCTGGTTTATCCGGCCTTCTACATTCCTGTTCATCGGGACTTGTCCGCCTTTCGTTTGGTGGATTTACCCCCCTTGGGCCTCGCCGGTTTTTTCTTCGCGGCAAGCGACTTTATTTTTTCGATGACCTGCGTTGAGCTTTTGCCCTCCACCAAAGGCACCAGAACCACCTTGCCGCTGTATGACCGGACGAAATCGGCGCCGACGACGCCCTTTTTCTCCCAGTCCTGTCCTTTGACCAGGACATCCGGCCTGACCTTCTCAATCAGCTTGAGCGGGTCCGGCTCATCGAATATGGTAATGCAATCCACGCTCTCCATCGCGCCTAAAACCGTGGCCCTGTCAATCTGGTTATGAATCGGCCGGTCAGGCCCCTTGATGGTCTTAACGGACTTGTCGCTGTTTAGCCCGACTACCACCACGTCGCCCTGATGCTTGCAAAATTTCAAGAATTCGATGTGTCCCCTGTGTATGACGTCGAAGCAGCCGTTTGTAAAAACAATGCGCTGGTTTTGCCTGCGATGCCAGGCCAGCTCCGCCAGCAGCGAATCGACTGACCGGACCTTGCCCTCGCTGCCGCGATTAAGATATGCGATTTCAGTAACCACCTCATCTATGGTCACCGTTGCGCCGCCGAATTTCTCCACTTCTATTCCGCCGGTGATGTTCGACAACTGCACGGCGGTCTTGTAATCACAGCCGGCCGCAAGCATCAAGGCAAGAGTCGCTAACACGGTGTCCCCCGCCCCGGTAACATCGTAAACGTTGCGGGGCCGCGTCGGCACATGTTCGCTCAAATCCGGCGACTCGAGATACGCCCCCTCCTTGTCTAAGGTTATGACTATGGACTCAAGGTTCAGTTTTCGCACTAACTGCCGGGCCGCCTTTGCGGCATCCTCGAGAGTTTTTATTTCAAAACCGACCACAAGGCGGGTCTCCTGCCGATTCGGAGCAATCAGTGTCGCACCGGCATACCTCGAATAATCGCTGATGTATGAAGGGTCAATCAGGACCTTTTTGTGCGCCCTTGCCGCCAAACGTATCGCCTTTTTACAAAACGAATCAGCCAGAACGCCCTTGTTGTAGTCCTGCAGACAAACAATGTCGGCCTGTTTCAGTTTATCCTCAAAAATCTCGACCAATCGCGCGTATTGTCGCTCAGCAAGCGGCTCGGTCAATTCGTAATCCATTCTGAACAACTGCTGCTGGTGGCGGTGTTGTGCGAGACCTATCAAACGCTGTTTGGTCGTCGTAGGTCTGTCTGATACCGTCATCAGGCCCGAGATGTCGGCACCCTTTGCCTTCAACAGCTCTTTGAGTTTTTCGCCGTTCGCGTCATTGCCTACGACGCCTGTGCACAAAGGCACCCCGCCTAATGCGCACAGGTTTGCCGCCACCAGACCCGCGCCGCCACAGCTATAATCGGTCCTCGTTACCTTCAGCACCGGCACAGGCGCCTCCGGGCTTATCCGCTCGGCGTCACCATACATATACACGTCCAGCATAAAGTCGCCCACCACCAGCACTTTCGGCGAACAGAGCTTTGTAACAGCATTCAGAAGGTTCTCGTACATAGGGGCTTTCTGCGTTTAAGCAGTCCGTTTTCCGCGGATTTTACCCGCCAGCGACCGTTCAATCAACTGCGTTATCTGCTCCTGGCCTGAAATGAATTGCAGCTCGACCGCCAGATATGCCAAAACCAAATCCGAGGCGCTGTCGGGCAGACCGATTTTGTTATAGTCCTTTTCCGTCGTAAGCATCATTTCGGCTCCTGACTGTGCCGCGTCCGCATAAATCCCGCCGACGTCTCCGGCAGTGTAGTTGTGATGGTCGTCGTAAATTTTCGAGCCGACAAGATTGACGCCGAGCCGATTGATTGTCGCAAGGAAAGCATCCGGATTGGCGATGCCGCAGAAGGCATAAACCGACCTACCCCTAAGTTGTTCGAGTGGAATTTGTCTGTTGCCTGCCGTCATCGCACAAACCGGGGCGTGAATCGTCCGTGCGATAACCACATTCGGATTTATCCGGCTGATTGCCTCCGCCAGCTTTGCCAGATTGTCTTCAGAGACCAAATCACACCTTGTAATAACTGCCGCGTGCGCCCTTTTCAATGCCGTAGTGGGTTCTCGCAGCAACCCCGCGGGCAACATTTTGTCGTAGCCGAATGGCAGCGTCGCATCGATGGTTACAATGTCAACGTCCCTGTGCAGCCGGCGGTGCTGAAACCCGTCGTCCATAATCAGCGCTTGCGCATGGTGTCTTCTGACTGCCTCCACAGCGCCCACCAGCCGGTCCGGATTTACCACCAATGCTGCCCCTGGGCAATTCCTGACCAATATCGCCGGCTCATCATTTTCACCTCTGGATGCTTTATACCCGCGGCTAAGTATGGCGCAGTTTATATCCTTCGCCTGCAGGAAGTTGCAAAGCCATATTACCATCGGCGTCTTGCCGGTGCCGCCGACCGTGATGTTGCCGATGCTTATAACCGGGATTGCCGCCTGTGCCCTGTCGGACGTGACGAGTCCGGCG
Source organism: uncultured Pirellulales bacterium (assembly GCA_964444715.1). Lineage (GTDB taxonomy): Bacteria > Planctomycetota > Phycisphaerae > Sedimentisphaerales > Anaerobacaceae > Fen-1362. Next base: position 3,684 of record CAYUIL010000020.1, read on the forward strand.
GGGGTTACCGCATACGAGGCACGCCAGCCCCTGTCAAAAAGCCGGTTGCGCACGGCAATACCCAGCCCGTAGAACGCCGCGGCGACGTTCAGTAATAAGCGTAATGCGACGGCAAGCGAACCATCGCTTTGGCCGGAAACGAGCTTCTTAAACCTCGCCTGATTCATAGCCGATGTGAGGTCGGTTTTTTACGGACTTATGCGCTCTTTATTTTCTTAATTATGGCGTCGGCCATCTGGCTCGTTCCAACCGCCGTCGGGTCGTCGCGGTCTTTTTTCATATCGTATGTAACGTCCCTCCCTTCGGCTATTACGGTTGCCACCGCATTCTCAAGTTTATCCGCTTCGGTGGCCTTGCCGATGTGCCGAAGCATCATCACCCCGCTGAGTATCAAGGCAGTCGGGTTTACCTTGTTAAGCCCCTTGTATTTTGGTGCGCTGCCGTGCGTCGCCTCGAATATGGCGGCCTTTCCTCCGATATTAGCCCCGGGCGCAACACCCAATCCCCCCACCAGCCCCGCACACAGGTCGCTGATTATGTCCCCATACAAATTGGGCAGCACAAGAACGTCGTAAAGCTCCGGCTTTTGCACTAATTGCATACACATATTGTCAACAATGCGGTCCTCAAACTCGATATCGCTGTTTTTGGCCGCGACCTGCCGACTCACCTCTAACCACAACCCATCGGTAAACTTCATAATGTTGGCCTTGTGGACGCTTGTTACCTTCATCCGTCCCATCTTGCGGGCATAGTCAAAGGCAAACTGGACGATACGCTGTGTTCCAAAAATTGAAATGGGCTTAATGCTTATCCCGGAATCCTGCCTTACCTTTTTTTTACTGTGCTTATTCAGCCAGCCAATCAATTCATCCGTCTCGTCCTTTCCCTTCTCGAACTCGACTCCCGCGTAGAGGTCCTCCGTGTTTTCGCGGATTACGACAAGGTCAACATCGGAGTATTTGCTGCGAACGCCTTTGTAGCTCTTGCAGGGTCTGACGCAGGCATACAGGTCAAGCACCTGGCGCAGGTGCACGTTTACGCTGCGAAAGCCCGTGCCGACAGGCGTCGTCACCGGGGCCTTCAACGCAATGCGGTTCTTTTTTATCGATTCCACCGTCGCATCGGGCAGCGGAGTACCCTGGCTTTCCATTACCTCCGCCCCCGCCTCGCGGATTTCCCAGTTGATTTCCACGCCTGTCGCGTCAATACATCTGCGTGCGGCCTCGGCTATCTCCGGCCCGACGCCGTCACCTGTTATCAGCGTAACATTAGTCATACCTTATGCTCCAAAGATTCCTCGAACAAGTGATGCTATCTGCCATATTGGTCAGTGTCAATCTTGAAAAGAGCACAGGAGCACAAGTGCGCAGGAACTTTTTCTTGAGTTTTTGTGACTTATGACTTATGCTCTTATAACTTGTTGGTCGGGAGTGTAGCTCAGGTGGTAGAGCAACGCACTTTTAATGCGTAGGTCCTGGGTTCGAATCCCAGCACTCTCATTCGGAGTACTTTCGATGCTCGATACTCGTCGAGAATCGGGTGGCAGGTTAAGCTATCGCAGCTTCAGGAGAGGTCTGATAATCCAACTGAGCGAACGGCTGTTCGCCGGGTTTGAATGGAAGTGGGTTGGAGAATTGTATTGCGACTCGACGCAGGCCGTTGGGGAGCGGGTCAATCCGGCAGACGGAGCCGGCACGGATGAACTCACTAACGTCGAACCTTTCATCCGGGTAATAGAACGGCACGCTGAAGCGCGTGGTTATGCGCTGGCCCGGGCTGGGGCAGCCCTTGTCTGCAAAACAAGTAAATGCCGCCCCTCCGCTGCAAACATCCACCATTTGACCCTGTGAAAGCATCCCATTGAAATCTTCGGCGAACCAGACGGGCCACTGATACCTCAGTCGTCGCTCTCTCCTTCGCTCGGGCATGTCCTCCATCGTACCAATCCCTTAAAAACGAATGCGTTTGCTCAGTGCAAATCGACAGCTTCAAGAGATGGCTTTAGCAACGGATGATTGATAATCGATGATTGATGATTTGAAGGCCTATGTCACACCCAATAATCAATTATCAATTATCAATTATCAATATAAAGGAAGCGAACGTTCCGATAATCAGGAAAGAAGCTTGCCAACTAAATCGATGAACTGCTCTCCCCGCTGCTGGTAGTTCCCGAACATATCGTAACTTGCACAAGCAGGGCTGAGCACTACCACGTCCCCGCTTTTTGCAATCTTATTGGCTAATTGGACGGCCTTTTCCAGTGAATCAGCAAATTCGACCTTAAACTTGTGCTCCTGTGCACTTGTGCTCTTATGCTCTTCTATTGCTTTAGCAATAGTTTTGGCGGTCTGGCCTATCAGGATTGCGGCCTTGGCCTTCTGTGCGATTTTTTGGCCGAATTTATCGAAGGGAATGTGCTTATCATACCCGCCCGCGATGATGATGGGATTATCAAACGCCTCAAGGGAGATAATTGCGCTATCAGGAGTAGTTGCCTTTGAATCGTTATACCAGCGAACACCCCTTATTTCGGCTACAAACTGCAACCGGTGGGGCAGGGCCTTAAATTGGGGCAGGCAGGCCGTTACCTGCTCGTCGGTTACGCCAAAATGCCGGACAATGGCAAGGGCGGCGGCCAGATTTGAGAGATTCGCCCGGCCCGGCAGGCCAAAAACCTTGCGAATACCCGCTGGAACGCCCTCGGCTGAAAACTTCATACAAAGCCGACCTGTATCTTTCTCGTATTTATCAAACCACTCGCAGCCGATCTTATCCTCACCGTTGAAAATCGAAACCGCAGGGTGCTTATCATCGAGTTTTTGACACTGAAAAAGCGGCTCTTTGGCCTGGTGGTAACGCTCGAATGTCCCATAACGGTCCAGGTGATTGGGAGTAAGATTTGTCAGCACTGCGACCTGCGGGGCTTGTTCGCTTTGGGCCAACTGCTCTATCTGAAAACTCGACAGCTCCAGCACAACTAAATCATCGGGTTTTATTTGCTCAACGACTGTCAGCATCGGCTCATTGCCGATATTGCCCGAAAGCCATACTCGACTGCCAAATCGGCTTCGCAGAAGATGTGCGGTCAATGCGGTCGTTGTGCTTTTGCCATTTGCTCCCGTTATGCCGATTATCGTTGCAGGGCAGAATTCAAAGAATAACTCAATCTGCGATGTAACTTTTCTTCCGGCCTTGCGGGCTATCTGCACAAACTTATTATCAAGCGACACAGCAGGATTGACTACGACAATATCGGCCTTTTGAAAATCAGCCGGCTCGTGCGAACCGAGATGATATGTTACATCCAGTCCCTTTAATTGGGCGATTGATTCCGCCAATGCCTCCCGCTTTGCCAAATCAGTGATTGTAACCTTCGCCCCGGTCTCGCAGGCGAACTTCACCACATCCACCCCGCCCCCAAACCTCCCCAAACCCATCACCAGGACGGTTTCCCCTCTGAAATCCGTGTTCATAATCAATGGACTTTGCCCAGTAACTTAACGACTTGGCTATGGAGCAATGGCAGGTCTTTCGCTACGACATCCCATACGACGGCATCTTCAACGAGGTCGTAGCCGTGAATCAGAATGTTACGAAAAGAGATGATGCGTTTGTAATGGCTGACTTGATTGGCCACGTCCGGGGCGGTCTTGACGAGACGGTTCAGTGCCTCGCCGATAATTTCAAACTGCCTTTCGACTCCGCTTCGAAGTAGGCGGTCCTGCTTATAATCCTGAAATGTTTTACCTTCGGTAAAAGCAAGTACTTCTTCGCAGGCCTGTCGAATGTCTTCAAGCAGTTTCTTGGCTTCAAGCTGCATAAAGCACCTTCCGGCTTTTATTAATGGATTCGAGGAAATAGGGATTCTTTATGGCACGAACCATAACGAGGTCGACGTGTCTGTGGAAAAGCGATTCTAACGCCTCAAGCAGTCCGAAATAGATGTCTGCGTATTCACCCTCCTTCAACGGCTGAAACTCAACAAGAAAATCGATATCGCTTTCTTTTAAGTCAAAATCCTCACGCGTTAGCGCAGAACCAATCAGTTCAAGCCGCCGAACACGGAACTGACGGCACAATCTTTTCAGCATTTCCAGATTTTGCTCGATTATGGCAATCATAGCATCACCAACCAAACCTAATCTTTGACACTACGATATAAAAACATCAAGCCAAAACAAGCCCGAAAGTTACAATGCATCCTGGACGGCCTTGGCGATGTCTAATTTGGCGTCGATGACGGCCTGCTCGATGCACTTCTTCCAGTTGACTTTGGTGAGCTCAGTCGAACCATCGCCGAACTGCTCCTTATATTTCGGATTTTCGTAGGCGTATATTATCGAGCGAGACGCGTTAATCAGCGCGCCGCTGCCGTCGTGTTTCAAGAAGCGGACACAATCTGCTGCCGAGGCACCCTGCGAGCCATAACCGGGAACGAGGAACCAAACCTTCTCATATTTTTTCCGAAGGGCGGTTGTCTCGTCGGGGCTTGTGCCGCCCACAACCATACCGATATTGCTGTAGCCGGCTTTGCCGATTCTCTCGGGTTTGTCGCCTATCTCGCCGACAACCTCGGCGATTTTCTCATATATCTTTTGCCCATCTTCACAGGCACAATCCTGGATAGCAGCCGCACCCGGGTTGCTCGACCGCACCCACACAAAGACGCCTTTGCCTTGCTTTGTAGCAACGTCCGCGAACGGCTCGATTGCCTCTGCACCGGCAAAACCGTTGACCGTTATGGCGTCAGGCGCCAGCGTATCCTCCAGGCCAGCCAGTTCCGGATTCTCCAGATGCGCCGCCGCGTATGCCTCCGCCGTGTGGCCGATATCGCCGCGTTTGACGTCGCCTATTACTTCCAGGCCCAGCTCATTCGCCTCCGAAATAAGCGCGTAGTATGTCTCAACACCTTCCCAAAGGTATTTCTCAAAAAAAGCTATATTGATTTTCACGGCAGGCACCATCGGCGAGACAATCCGCAGCACCTGCGTGCAGTAATCGAATATCGCATCGACCGCCGAGGCCACGTCGAACTCATCGTTCATTTCGCGTCGGCTCGTTATCGCCAAGGGGAGCCGGCCGTAAACAGGGTCCAATCCAACAATCAACGGTGTCCGCTTGCTCTTTACGGCCTCAAACAGCCGGTCGCCAAAATGATTCGACATCTCAACAAATCCTTTCTCGTAAGTTTTTAGCTTTTACCCGCCACAGGCGGATTTACTTTTAACCTTCTAACCATTACTATAACCGCCCGATGGATTTTTCACAAGACCCCACCGGTGCTGCGATGAAAAAAGATTCACAAAAGTTGAAAAAGACAAGATTCCGACGGTACTTTCTGCTGGGAATTGTTCTTGCATTGGTATTGTTGGCGCTGGTGCTGGTTTTGATGGCATACAGACCCAGACGCTACGCTCCTGTTCGAGTTGCGGACCAAAATCAGATAAGCCCCTATCTGACGCACCAGCTGCTGCCGACCGTTTACAACAACTCGCAGCTCGGCCAGCCGTTTGAGGTCGTTATCACGCAGGAGGGATTAAACGATATCATCGCCCGGCTGCCTCAGCCCATAGAATTGCACAATGTCACCCTATCCGACCCGCAGGTCATTTTAACGCCCCTGCAAATCACCCTGATGGCAACCGTTAAGGCGAGACCCGTCAATCCCGTCCTGACAATAGAGGTGAATCCCTTCATCAATCAACACGGGCTGTTAAACCTTTGCATCAATCGTGTCCTGCTCGGCGATATCGACATCACCCCCATTGCGATGTTGATAGGCAACAAGGCATACTCGAATTGGCTGTTGTCCACGGGTATGGAGCCGAATAACATCGCGGCGCAAGCTTGCCGGTCGCTACTGGATAATGTTCCATTCGAGCCGGTTTTCGAAATCGGCGGTAAAAAACAACGGGTCTCGAACATTGAAATAACGACAAAAAAAATAATCGTCTTGCTAACCCCGGTACCGGACCAGCCAGTCCAGGTTCCGGCGACGCCTCACACACCAGCCGAACCCCGCCCGGTCTACCCGCACTGAACTGGCTGCACGAAGAGTCGAGCACATTATAGGACCACAACAGGAACAACCGCCGGACATTTCGCAGTTTCCATATTTTCCTGCGGAGATACTGCACGTCTTTTGAAAATAACTCCCCCGCACTTAACCACCTGCAGTTTATCAACGATATTTAGGATATAACAGGTTGAACCCTGACGGGGGCAAATCTATGGATGCGAATGAAGAGGCACAGGAAAACCAGACCCGATTGCTTGAGAAACTCAAAAGCGTCGAGCAGGAATTCAAGGATTTCGTATACATCGTATCTCACGATTTGAAGGCGCCTCTGCGTGCCATCAGGGCCCTTACCGACTGGCTGGCTGCGGACTATGCCGACAAGTTCGACGATGAGGGTAAAGAACAACTCAGACTGCTCTTGAGCCGCGTCACCCGAATGAACAACCTCATCGAAGGCGTGCTCCAATACTCAAGAATAGGACGCATAACAGAGAACCCGGTCCAAATCGACACAAATCAGCTTATACCCGAGATTATCGAGTCGCTCGCCCCCCCTGCCAACATACACATTACCATCGAAAACCAGCTCCCTGTTATTACCTCCGAGCCAACCCGCATCCAGCAGGTTTTTCAAAACCTGCTCAGCAACGCCGTAAGATTTATGGATAAACCCGAAGGCCTCATAAAAGTCGGATGCACGGAGGAAAACGGGTGCTGGAAATTCAGCGTCTCAGACAACGGCCCCGGCATCGCAGAGCAGCAATTCGAAAGAATCTTCAAGTTGTTCCAGACCCTCCAGCCAAAAGACCAGTGCGAGAGCACCGGCGTGGGGCTTACATTAGTCAAGAAAATCATCGAGTCATACGGCGGCAAAGTATGGCTCACATCCCAAATCGGCGAAGGCACCACATTCTTTTTCACCCTGCCAACATCCCCGGCCGGTGACCAGGCAGCCGCATGCGCTGCCGCAGCAGCAAAACCGGTAACCGGTGAGTGATATGCAAAACGCACATCCAAAAACAACTCACCAGACAACAATGGATAAAGCAAGGATTAGATTTCCCATCCTCGCTCCGCTGTTTGTCGCAATTCTGGTGCTGCTGGCTACCTTTACACTGGCCATTTACAACCTCCAGCAGCAGCATATCACCAACGACGTCCGTATGCGGCTCGACAGCACCCGTCGCTCTTTCAGCCAGCTCCTCGCCGCGGACGCCCGTCTCCTCAGCGCTATAACCAGCTCCCTAAACAATGACCCCAATCTTCAAAATGTCTGGCTCGCAAAGGACCGCAATGCTCTGCTCAACTACGCTGCCCCTCTGTTTGAAAAGTTCCGCCGCGATTACAGGGTAACCCACTTATACTTCATCGATACCGACAGCATCTGCTTTCTCCGGCTCCACAATCCCCAGCGTTTCGGCGACCACGTAGACCGCTTCACACTCAACTCCGCGGCCAGGACTGGGCGACCAACCTGGGGTATTGAGCTGGGATCGTACGGCACCTTCACGCTTCGCGCTGTCCACCCCTGGTTTGTAAACAACGCCCTCATTGGCTTCATCGAACTCGGCGAGGAAATCGAGCACATCACCCCCCAACTCAAAGAGGCCCTTGATGTCGACTTGGTCTTCCTTATTAACAAATCGCTCCTCACTCGCGACGGCTGGGAGGAAGGCCGGAAAATAATGGGCCGCAGTGGAAACTGGGACCTGATACCCGACCGCGTCATAGCCGACTCTACTATTCCTGATATGCCGCCCGAATTTATGAAATTCGCCGGTTTGCCTCACAGCCAACACGAAAACCGCTTCGTCTCCGCCACGCTCAACGGCTCAACCTATCGCGCGGGCTGCGTCCAGCTCCTCGACGCTGCCGGACGCAAGGTCGGCGACATCCTCGTAATCAGGAACATCTCAAATGACCAGGCCGTGCTCCGCGAGCTGCTGGCAGTCGTCGCAACCCTCTGCTTTTTTATAGGCACCCTGCTGGTCTCATTTTTCTATATCCACATCACCCATATAGAAAAGCATCTCATCGGTACATATGCATCCCTCGAAACCGAAATCGAAAAACGCAAAGAGGCCGAATCCGAGCTGCGCAGACACCAGGACAACCTCGAAGAAACCATCAAGAGCCGGACCGCCGAACTTGAAGAAACCAATAAACACCTCCAGGAGGAAATCACAGAACGCAAAAAGGCAAAAGATGCCCTGCAAAACAGCGAGGAGCGATTCAAACAAGTAGCCGAAAGCGCCGGCGACTGGATATGGGAAGTTAATGCCGAAGGATTATACACTTATTCAAGCCCTGTCGCGGAAAAAGTGCTCGGTTATAAGCCGGAAGAAATCGTCGGGAAAAAGTGTTTTTACGACTTCTTTGCTCCGGAAATTAAAGAAGAATTCAAAAAAGACGCCTTCGCGGTCTTTAACAAAAAAGAAAGTTTTGCAGGATTTATTAATCCCGTTAAACATAAAAACGGCAGCACCATTGTCCTGGAAACCACCGGAGTACCGATTTTAGATGATAAAGGAAACCTTTGCGGTTATAGAGGCGCGGACAGGGACATAACCGAACGCAGCAGGGCACAGCAGCGCCAGACACAGCTCCTTGAGCAACTGGGAAAAACCAACAGAAACCTCCAGGAGGAAAATATACAACGAATAAAGGCAGAAAAAAACCTTGAAGAACTCAACGCAGACCTCGAATCGACCGTCACACAGTTAAGCCAGTCCAACAGACATCTCCGCGAATTCGTCCATTTGGCTGCTCACGACCTCAAAACGCCCCTGAGAGGCATCGGCACCCTGGCACAGTGGCTGCTTCAGGACTACTATGACAAATTCGACGACCAAGGACGCCGACAAATCGACCTGCTGGTCGTAAGAGTCGGGCGAATGGATAAACTTATGGATGCCATCCTGCAATATTCCACAATCGCCAGAAACAAGCACAATGAACAGCAGGTTGACCTCAACCTGCTGTTCAGTATCGTCCTTGCCGAAATCAAACCGCCCCCAAATATCAAAATAACCACCAACAAAGACCTCCCCATTGTTATCTGCGAAGAAAGGCACATCCAACAGATTTTCTACAACCTCATTGACAACGCCGTCAAGTTTATGGACAAACCCGAGGGGCACATCACAATCGACTGCACCGACAAAGACCGCTTCTGGAAGTTCGGTGTTTCCGACGACGGCCCCGGCATTGAACCTCAACATTTCGAGAGGGTCTTTGGACTTTTCCAGACACTTAGCGACCGCGACCAGGTTGAAAGCACCGGAGTGGGCCTGCCCCTGGTCAAGAAAATCGTCGAACTATACGGCGGCAAAGTATGGCTCACATCCAAAATCGGCGAAGGCGCCACGTTCTTTTTCACCCTGCCAAAACAACCCGCCGCCGTCGACCTGACAGCCGCAACTACACCCAACGCATCCGCAAATACACTCTAATCCCATAAATCCTCTTAAAAACACACCTTACAACCAACGCCAATCAGCCATCCCCCCGCCGGCCAACCCTAAAAATTCCGCAGAATTGCAAAAAAATCATTGTCATTACCGCTTTTGACGATTAATATAGTGCTTTCGTGTATTAAGGATTACGGCTGCCCCGCCCAACGCTGGGCGGGGAACCTTGGGTGCGTAGAATGGCGTTTACAGGGCTTACGAACAGTGGATATTAGCCGAACAATAGGTCGGTTCGGCGAAGGTTTCGCGCCAATGGTGGCCGGTATGCATAGGTTTCTGCTCCAGTGGCGGCTGATATGTCGGGTTGATGATGGGGCCGCAGTTTGCGGCGCCCATCACCGGAGGCAGATGATGTAGCATCAACGACGACAACCTGCGTTCGTTGGGGCCGTGCTGTAGTAGTGGAAACCGTTATGGTTTCCATTTTTTTTCTCGCGGGTAAGGAAGCACAGGCAAATGAGTCAGGAATTGCTGAGAATCGTTGAGAACATAGCCAGAGACAAGAACATCGACAAGGAATCAATCTTTGCCGACCTCGAAGATGCTATGGTCTCCGCCGTCAGGAAGCATTTCGGGGCCCCTGACAGCGAAATCGTGGTCCAAATCGACCGCAACACGGGGCAGGTTACCGCCTTCAAGGATAAACAGCCCATCGACATCAAACAACTCGGCCGAATACCCGCCCAGAGCGCCAAGCAGGTTATGATTCAGAAAATAAAGGCCGACGAAAGAGACAGCATCTACTCCGAGTTTGTGCAGCGAAAAGGCGAGATAACGAGCGGCTCGGTGGTGCGATACGAAGGCGGCGCCCTCGTTGTCAGTTTAGACCACCGAACTGAAGCATTTATGCCGAAGGGCGAGCAGATAATCGGGCAAACGCACAAGCCGGGCGAAAGA
>CAYUIL010000020.1:14085-18485 GCA_964444715.1 uncultured Pirellulales bacterium
CGAAGTCAGGGAGGTCTCGAATCAGGTTAAAATCATCCTCTCGAGAACGCACCCCGATTTCATTCGCCGGCTCTTCGAGCAGGAGGTCCCCGAAATCGCCGAGGAGATTATTGAAATCAGGGCCCTTGCCCGCGAAGCGGGCTACAGGACCAAGGTCGCCGTCGCCTCCCTCGACGAAAAGGTCGACCCCGTCGGGGCCTGCGTCGGCGTCCGCGGCAGTCGCATAAAAAACATCGTCGATGAGCTTGGCGGCGAAAAAATTGACATCGTCCGCTGGAGCGATTCCTCGCAGGTGTTCATTACAAATGCACTTATGCCCGCCAAGGCCAGCGAAATCGCACTGTGTTTTGAGCTGGGAAGAGCGACCGTCGTCGTGGATGAAGACCAGTTGAGCTTGGCGATAGGCAAGCACGGACAGAACGTCCGCCTTGCCGCCCGGATGACCGGCTGGGACATCGATATACTCACACCCGACGAATACAATCAGGGCATAGAACGATTGACAAACTGCGTAAAGAGCATCGAGGGCGCCGATGACACCCTCGTCGATAAGCTGATAGCATTGGGCATCATATCCATCCTCGACCTCGACGACGTCGGCGCAGAACCCCTCGTAACTGAACTGAATATCAACCCGGACCTTGCTCAGCGACTCGTAGCGGCGGCTATCGAAGAAGCCAAAAACCTTGCGGCTGACGCCAAACAGAAGCAGGCCGAAGAAATCCTGCAGCAACAATCTGAGCAAAAACAGCCGGCGGACCCGCCACAGGGCGAGGTCTCGCTAAAGGCGGACAGTCAACCGCAAACCTGACGCACTGGAGTGCTTTAGCAGTGGCCATAACAAGAGTATATCTGTTGGCTCGCGAGCTTGGAGTCAAAAGCACTGCCATCCTGAAGAAGTGCCAGGATGAGGGTCTGGACGTCAAGAACCATATGACCACCATCTCCGCGGGGCTGGCGGCCACAATAAAGGAGTGGTTCAGCAACGGTGAACATACGACGGCAGTCGAAACAGCCGAAAAGGTTGACCTCGAAAAGGTCAGAGTCAAGAAGGCCAGGGCAAAAAGACCGGCAACGAAACAACCGCCGGTAGCCGAGGCAGAAGAACAACTACCCGCCGGTGCTACAATTGAGCCGCAGGCCATTGCGGTGGCAGAGCCGATTCAGGCAGCCCCGCCGGTTACGGAGGCGCCGGCCGAACCGGCCCAGGTGGCCGAAGTCGAACAGCCAAAAGTCCCCCACGTGGAACCTAAACCAGAGCCGAAACCCATTGTGCCCGCCGGTCCGATGCTCGAAAAACCTGAGCCGGCAAAACTGACGGGCCCTCGGGTTGTGCGGATTGAAGCGCCTGAGCCGTTGCCGGCTCCGCGACGACCAAAACCAAGGCCAAGGCACGAGATGCCGGTAACCGAACCGTTGATGGTCCCCGGCCGGGATGAGGAGGAGATTGGCACTGTTGCAGGCAAGGTGGGTCAACGGCTGACAAAACGGCCCAAAGAGCGAACGCACGGACGCAGACGAACCGGATACGACGCTGAAACCGTCAAAAAAACACGTCTGCTGCCCCAGCGGCACGAGCGAGATATGGAGGAAAGGCGGGCACGCCTGGATGCCGCCAGCAGCGAAGGACTGCGACTGCGACCGCTGCGAAAAATCGCCACAAGGACACGTCTGGAAACTATGCCGGCTGTTCTCAAACCCGCCAAGACCACCGTCACCGAACCGATAACCGTCAAGGACCTCGCGGCAGCTTTGGCCGTCAAGGTCTCCGACGTAATAGCCAAGCTGATGCAGCAGAATTTGATAGCCACTGCAAACCAAATCATAAGTCCCGAAGTCGCCCAGCTTGTCGCGATGGAATTCGGCACAGAACTGCTCGTCGAGCACAAGCTGTCGCTCGAAGACCGGATACGGGCGGAGTTTGAAAGCAAACCGCGGCTAAATGCCAAAATACGCCCCGTCGTCGCCACTATGCTCGGCCACGTTGACCACGGCAAGACCAGCTTGCTGGACAAAATCCGCTCCACCAACGTTACCGCCGGTGAAGCGGGCGGAATCACCCAGCACATCGGTGCATATCAGGTTAACATCGGCCAGGGCAAGGTAACATTCCTCGACACCCCCGGACATGAGGCATTCACGGCTATGCGGGCCAGGGGCGCCAATATGACCGACGTAGTAGTGCTGGTCGTCGCCGCCAACGACGGCGTGATGCCGCAGACCATCGAAGCCATACATCACGCCAAGGCGGCCAACGTCCCCGTCATTGTAGCGCTGAACAAAATTGACCTGCCCGGCTGCGACGTCAACCGCGTCTATGCCCAGTTGGCGGAGCACGAATTGGCGCCGGTCGAATGGAGCGGGCAAACCGAAGTCGTCAAGACCAGCGCTACCACCGGACAGGGCGTCGCCGACCTCCTCGAACACCTCGACTACGTAGCTGAACTATTGGAACTCAAGGCCGATGATACAATTCCCGCCACCGGCTGGGTCGTCGAGGCAAAACTTTCGTCCACACGCGGGACGGTCGCAACGCTGCTAATCAAAGAGGGACGGATGAACAAAGGCGACGTAGTCCTCGCCGGCTGCGCCTACGGCAGGGTCAAAACACTCAAAGATGGTTTTGGGAAAGGCGTCAAGACCGCCACCAGCTCCACACCCGTGGAAATAACCGGGCTTCAGTTCGTCCCGAATGCCGGGGACAGATTCTACGTCCTCGATGACATTAACAAAGCCAAAGCGGCCGCACAGGAAAATCAAGTGCGACAAAGAGAAGGGGCCCTTGCCAAAAGAACCCAAATCACCCTCGATAACCTCTTCACCCAGATAAAAGCCGGCAACGTCAAGGAGCTTAATCTCATCCTCCGTGCCGATGTTCAGGGCTCGGTCGATGTGCTGACAAAATATCTGTCGGAAATGAGCACCTCCGAAGTCAAGCTCAAGATTCTGCACGCAGGCACCGGCGGCATTACCGAGGGCGACGTCGTCCTCGCCGAGGCATCCAACGCCATCATCATCGGCTTTAGCGTCGTGGCCGACGAGCACGTGGCCAAAATGGCCGAAACAAAGGGCGTCGAAATAAGATTCTACAACATAATCTATCGCATCACCGAAGACCTGCAAAAGTCGATGGTCGGTCTGCTCGAACCCGAAGAGCAGGAGAAAACCCTCGGAAGAGTCGTGGTCAGAACCACGTTCAAGGTCTCGAAAGTCGGCACAATAGCCGGCTGCTACGTAAGTGACGGCGTCGTCAAAAAGAACGCCAGGATACGCCTGATACGCGACAACATTGTCATCCGGGATAACCTCAGTATCGACTCGCTCAAGCACTTCAAGGATGACGTCAGCGAGGCAAAGGCCGGCATGGAGTGCGGCATAAAAATCGCCAGGTTCGACGACGTGAAAACCGACGACATCCTCGAACTCTACGAAATCATCAAGGTGGCGAGAACCCTTCAGTAGCGAGCGACGACGGACGAGCAACGAGAAACGAATATGCCCACGAGAAGACAGGAGAAAATAGCGCGTGTCGTCAGGGAGGCGGTCAGTGACGCGATAGCAAACCACCTCAACGACCCGCGCATAGAGGCGTTCGTAAGCGTCACGAGGGTCGATGTCTCGGCAGACCTGCGAATCGCCAACGTGTATCTGAGTATGTTCGGGGGCACGGAAGCTGCGCAAAACAACACCTTCGCCGCAATAACGCACGCCAGAAAGCGAATCCAGATGCTGCTGGCCGAGAGAGTCAAAAGCAGATTCTGCCCCGTTCTGAACATCCATCGGGACGACAAATTCAAAAAGGCCCTGGAAACTATGAAGCTCATCGACGATTTGGCCAGTGAATTCAAGAACAAAGATTCGGTTGACCAGGGGCACGAATAACTGTTATATTCGATGGCACGGCCATTCTGGCCGTGTTATCACGGGCTTGAAGCCCGTGCCACGAGCCGGCTATGAAAGAAAGCAGAGAATACTCAAAGAAGGTTCAAAAACTATATCGCACATTGAGGCGGCAGCCCGCCAGGCACACAGGCGTCGTATTTGACGAGCCGGTGGACGCTCTGGTCTATGCCGTCGTAAGCGAAAATAGGACCGAGGCGCAGACGCAATCCGCAATCAAGAAACTCAAGGACTACTTTGTCGACTGGAATGATTTGCGAGTGGCTGCGGTCGACGAAATAGCCGAAGTTTTAGGGCAGGAAACAGCAGCGGCACGCAACACAGCGACGGCGCTGGCCAACTCGCTGAGAGCCGTGTTTGAAAAATACAATATGCTCAGCTTGCAGACGCTCAGCAAATTGGGCAAACGACCGGCAAAACTGATACTTCAAAAACTGAACGGCACCACGCCTTTCGTGGTCGATTACTGTATGCTTACGGCGCTGCAGGGCCACGCAATC
>CAYUIL010000020.1:18495-18840 GCA_964444715.1 uncultured Pirellulales bacterium
AATCCCGCTTACACCGAAAATGATAGAGTTCCTCAAAACTAACTCGCTTGCTCACGCCGAAGCCGACTATGAGGAAATAGAAGGATTTTTGGCTCGGCAGATACCGATGAAAAGTGCACATGGGTTCTACTCGCTTTTGCGGCACGAAAGTGAATCACCAAAAACGCGGAAAACCCGAAAAACAAAACCGGCAAAGAAACGTAAAAAATAAGCTCCATAAGTTACCCAATTTTTCGGAAGAATATAAGATGCCACAAGAGGTGCTAAAATTAGGTATTCCCGCGGGCAGTCTCAGCGCGGCGACAATCGAGCTTTTCCGCAAGGCCGGCTTCAACATCTCCGGCG
>CAYUIL010000021.1:0-18754 GCA_964444715.1 uncultured Pirellulales bacterium
AACCGGACTTGTCGTAACGCAGGTGGTCGGACCGGCCCGCAAGGCCGGAGTATAGTTTGGAGATGTTAATCATTTTTTCGTTGTTTGTTGTTCGAATTGCTCGATGGCGGCCAGCAAGCCGTCGATTGTGTGCTCATCTGCCTCGACATCGACTTTGATGCCGAGGTCGGCAAGCTGCCTTGACGTTACCGGGCCGATGGAGACGACCTTTGCGCCGCTCGATTTTACGAAATCGGCAGGGATTTGTTCAAAGAAGCACGTTGCGGCAAACGGGCTTGCAAAGGTGATGTAGTGCACTTTTTTCTCGGCTAACATTTCGCTGATGGGCTTGAGGTCGCAGAGGTTTTTTTCGTGGGTGTAGATGGGGACATCATCGACGACGGCGCCGGCGGTTTCGAGCAGTTGTGGGAGGTCATCGGAGGCAAGCTGGGAGCGCAGGAGAAGGATTTTTCGGCCCCGCAGGTTAGTAAAGTCGATAAGCTCTCTTGCGAGGTCTTTGCTGGTGAATGTTGTGGGGACGAAGTCGGTTTTTAGGCCGAATTGCGCCAGCTTGGCCGCGGTTTCGCTGCCGATTGCAGCGAGCTTTGCGGAGCCAAAGACGCGGGCGTCTTTATTGAATTTTGCCAGCGCATCGAAGAATATTTCGACGCCGTTGCGGCTCGTGAAGATTACCCAGTCGTAGCGATTGATTTCAGTGAGCGTTTTAAGAAGGGCGTTTGCCTCGGCAAGGGATTTTAATTTGGAGACGGGCAGCTCTAGAGGCAGAGCCATTTTGGCAGCGATTCTGGCGGCAAATTCGGCATTGCCGGCAACGTCACGCGTGGCGACGATGGTCTTGGCGAAGAGCGGTAATCTGGTTAGCCAGTCGAGGCGGTCGTCGCCTTTTGCTGTGGGGCCAACGACGACAATTGCGGGCGGGCCGACTTTCGCGGACCTGCACCGGGCACTGATTGATTTGACGCGTCCTTTTACGATTCTTTGAGCGGGCAGCGTGGCGTCGGCGATTACGGCGGCGGGGGTGTCGGGCGAGAGGCCTTTGTGCGTGAGCTCGCCGATTATAAAGTCGAGATTCCCCATCGCCATATAAAAGACGACCGTGCCGTGAAAACGCGCTAATGCCCGCCAGTCGATATTGGAATGCTCTTTGCCTTCGGCCTCGTGGCCGGTGACGAAGACGACCTGTGAGCAGACGTCCCGGTCGGTCAGCGCGATACCGGCGTAGGACGAGCCGGCCACTGCGGCTGTAACGCCGGGGACAACTTCAAAATCGACGCCCGCATCGGCGAGCGTCTTTGCCTCTTCGGTTCCCCGGCCGAAGATGTACGGGTCGCCGCCTTTGAGGCGGACGACTGTTTTGCCCTGCGCCGCCTTTTCGATGAGGAGGTTGTTGATTTGCTCCTGTGCGAACGATTTATTGCCGATGCGTTTAGGGACTGCAATTAGCTCGGCGTCCGGTCTGGCATATCGAAGCAACCCGGGATTGGCGAGCTTATCGCAAATGACACAATCGGCACGCTTGAGCAGCTCAAGCCCGCGGACGGTAATCAAATCGATTCGGCCCGGGCCTGCGCCAACCAAGTAAACCCGCCCAGCTTTTGGCGGGTAAACCTTGCCTTTTTTGTTATTTGCGTTCATAGGATTCAAACGATTGTATTATATAACTTCGGGGGGTAGAATATAATTTTCCGGATTCCCGCCCACAAGGGGCGGGGCTAAGCACAATAAAGGAGGTATATGGCGGGAGAAGTGGACATATCGGTTGAGTTTGCGGGGCTGAAATTAGCCAATCCTGTGTGGACGGCGTCGGGGACGTGCGGATACGCCGACGAGCTGAGCGACTTTTGGGACGTAAACAACCTCGGCGGGTTCATCACCAAGAGTGTTACATTGCAGCCGAGGCAGGGTAATCCCGTGCCGAGGGTCGTCGAGACCGATGCAGGGATGCTGAATGCAATCGGCCTGGCGAATATCGGGGCCGACGAGTTTATCGGGGAGAAGCTGGCCATATTAGAGAAGCTGTCCTGCGCGGTGTTTGTAAATATAGCGGGCGAGACAATAGAGGATTATGTTGCGGTTGCGACCCGGCTTTGCGAGCAGAAGTCGATAAGCGGGTTCGAGCTGAACATCAGTTGTCCAAACGTAAAACGCGGGGGGATAACATTCGGGACGGAGCCGGCGGTTGTGAAAGAGATTACGTCAGCGGTTAAGGCGGCCTGCGCCGGGAAGGTTTTAATGGTGAAGCTGACGCCGAACGTAACGGATATAGCGGTGACGGCCAGGGCGGCGGTCGATGGCGGCGCGGATGCGCTGAGCCTGGTCAATACGTTTACGGCGATGGTGATTGACATCGAAACGCGCAAGCCCGTCCTGGCGAACCGGACGGGTGGATTGTCGGGGCCTGCAATAAAGCCGATTGCGGTGAATATGGTCAACAAGGTTTATAGTGAAGTGACGAAGGGGACGAATATACCGATTTTGGGAATGGGGGGGATAAGGACGGCGTCGGACGCAATTGAGTTTATACTGGCGGGTGCGACGGCGGTGGCGGTGGGGACGGGAAATTTCATCGAGCCGGCCTGCGCAGTGAGGATTATCGAGGGGATAAAGAAGTATTGCGAGCATCACCAGGTCAACGCCGTCAAGAATTTAACGGGAGCGATTGAGTGATAAAGATGCGGATAATCGACGTCGGGCTGGCAGCGTGGATGGTTTTGGTTTGCGGCACAGCCGGTGCGACAGAGAAGGTGGTTTTGACGGGGGCGGGTTGCTCGGGGTGGCGGGAGAAGGCGGACTGGGGGGTAGCCGGAGATGTGTTTTTGCACCCGCGGAATGAGAACCTCCTTTCGATGAGGGAAGGCACCGGCGTAATAGTGAATGGTCGAGAAGCAAAGAGCCCGCCGCTTGTGAGCGGACAGGAATTTGGAGATGCGCGGCTGCACATTGAGTTTGTGATACCGAAAGGTTCGAATTCGGGCATCTATTTGCAGGGGCGATACGAAATTCAGATTTACGACAGTTGGGGGGAGGCGAATGGTTTGTATCCCGGGATTGAGTGCGGGGGGATATATCAGCGATGGGACGAAAGCCGGGTGGTGAAAGGATACGAGGGACATTCGCCCCGGGTGAATGCGTCACGTCCGCCGGGCCAGTGGCAAAGTTTCGACGTGATATTCAAAGCGGCGCGGTTTGACAGCAAGGGCAACAAGATTGCAAATGCGCGGTTTGCAAAGGTCTGGCACAATGGGACGTTGATACACGATGACGTGGAGTTGAGCGGGCCGACGCGAGGGGGGTTGTATCCGAATGAGAGCGCGACGGGGCCGATTGTTTTGCAGGGGGACCACGGGCCTGTGGCGTTTCGCGATATATGGGTTATGCCGATTGAGCTGGACAAGGGGCTGACGAATCCGTTTTTTGCGATGGACACGGGGACAATCGACGAGGCGCACAAGACGGCAAAATCGCAGGCGGAAATGGTCAAAGAGCTTGGATATGCAGGGATAGGATACTGGGAGAGGAATCCCGCAGGAGCAACGGATGGCCTTCGGGAGATGCTTGGCGAGCTGGACAGGTGCGGCTTGAAGGCGTATCCGGTCTATTTTACGATAAAGCTGGAGGAGCCGAATGAGAAATATATGCCGTTGATTGCGGAGAGCATAAGACTTCTGGCGGGTCGTGAGGCGATTGTCTGGCTTGCGATAACAAGCGACGTCTATCAAAGGTCTTCGTCGGCGGGCGATGGAAAAGCGGTTTCGATAATCAGAGAGATAGCGGGTTTAGCCAACAAGAACGGCATCGGCGTTGCGCTATATCCGCACGTGGATTTCTGGCTGGAGAGGGTTGACGATGCGGTACGTGTTGCGGCCAAGGCCAACAGGCGAAACGTCGGTGTAACATTCAATCTGTATCACTGGCTGAAGACCGACAGGCCGACGAATATGGAGGCGGCCATAAAGAAGGCGATGCCGTATTTGTTTGTGGTGACGATAAACGGCACGACGGAGGCGGGGTCGATAGAAACGCTGGACGGCGGGACGTTCGACGTTTACAAGTTTTTGAAGGCGCTGAAACGGGAGGGTTTCAAAGGACCGATAGGGCTTCAGGGCTACGGGATAGGAGGAGACGTCCGCGAGAACCTGAGGCGTTCGATGGAGGCCTGGCGGCGATTTTCGCAACGGTTGGCAACAGAAGAAGCAGAGGACCTTCAGATTTCGGATTGCGGATTGAAGAAATAGACCCCCAGGATAAACTTGGGAGCTTTCGGCTAAATACCTTGCCAACGGGGAGGGAAATATGTTACCTTAGGGTAACCGGCGATTACTTCTTGATATATTCCGGTTAGAGGGAAGGTATGCGGTGTTTGTTTTTGACAGGTCTGTTCCTTGTCGCACAGTTTCCGGGAGAGGGGTCGATAAGCCCCGCAGGCGTGCGAGTGGTTGCAGGAGAGGTTGGAGGACTTGCGTTTAACCCGCTGAAGCTTTTGCTGCTTGTCGGATGGGTTTATCTGGGGCTGTACTTTGTGCAGCGAGTGGAATTCAGCACGGCAGTGCCGAAGCACCGCAAGCCGATTGTGAATGTTCTGACGCTGGTCCTAGGGCCAATACCGTTACTGTGCCTGCTGATAAGGGATGTTCTGAGGATCCCGGTCGGGGAGCGGGGAAGTTTGCTGAAGGCAATGGGGGAGCGACTGTCGACGATAAGCGACAGCATACGCTCATCGAAGCTGATGGGCAGCGGAAAAGAAGGCGGGATAAAGCTGTTGGATTCTTCGGGGACAGAACTTAAAGAGATATACGGTCACGGGAAGATGCGGCGTCAGGACAGTCACATCCTGGATATGACCGAGCGGATGATATGGGACGCGCTGCAGGACAGGGCCAGCGACATTCTAATCGACCCGAAGAGCGATTCTGAGTACACGGTAAGATTCCGAGTGGACGGGGTATTGCGGGAGGCGGAGCGGATGGAGACCGGCACCTGCGGGGCGGTTATAAACAGCATCAAGGCGGTCGCGAATATGGATATTTCGGAGAGAAGGCGGCCGCAGGACGGCGCGTTTATCGCAAAAACGGAGGACGGGACGGTATCATTCAGGGTGGCAAGCGCAGGTGTGCTCAACGGCGAAAAGCTGTCGATAAGGGTGCTGAAGCAGGACGCGAGCATATATACGATTGAGAGCATAGGATTGAGCGAGAAGCAGCGGAACATTGTCGAGAGTGCCATCAGCAAGCCGGCGGGGATGATACTGTTGTGCGGCCCGACGGGCAGCGGCAAGACCACGACGATGTATGCGATGCTGAACAAGATTGATTTTTACACTCGCAACGTAATAACGGTTGAGGACCCGATTGAGTACGTTTTGCCGAACACCAGCCAGATTGAGGTGAACCCAAAGGCGGGCATAACTTTTGCGAAGTCGCTGCGGAGCATTTTGCGGCAGGACCCGGACGTGATTGTCGTGGGCGAGATTCGGGACGAGGAGACGGCGGTGATTGCGCTTCAGGCGTCGCAGACGGGGCATCTGGTTCTGGCAACGGTTCACAGCAACAGCACTGCATCGGCTTTGATACGGCTTTTGGATTTGAGTGTGACGCCTTTGATGCTGGCAACGGGGCTTAGCGTGGTTATTTCGCAGCGGCTGATGCGGCGGCTATGTAAGTACTGCAAGGCGCCGGCAAAGCTGAGTTCGAGCCAGATAAGGAATTTTGAGAAAAAGAAGATAAATTACGCGAACATATACGAGGCGGTCGGCTGTGATAGCTGCTATGGAACGGGGTATTACGGCAGAATCGGGATTTACGATATACTTATGCTGGACGACGCGCTGAAGGCGAGCATCACGAATAACACGCTGCCGGTAACACAATTGAGGAACGAAGGAGACCAGCGCGGCAAGAGCAATCTGCAGAAACAGGGGCTGCTGAAGGTGGTAACAGGGGTTACCAGCCTGGAAGAGCTGACCCGTGTGGTTGGATAGGTGGTTATGGTAGTATTTTGGATTGGAATACTTATTGCTGCCGCTTTTGCGTACTCGACCATCAAGCTGGGCTTTTACCATGCGTGGACGATGCTTTTCAATGTTGTGATTGCGGCCTACCTGGGAATACAACTGGGTCCGGCGATTGGGGAGTTTGTGCCGGCGGCGGGCGGTCAGTACTCCAGGACGCTGGCGGTGCTGGCGGCGGGGGCGGGAACTTTTTTAATTTTGCACGGGATATCGTACGTATTCCTGATAGGCCAGTTCGAGGTGACGTTTCCGCGTGGATTCAACACGCTGGTGTCGGCGGTGCTGGGATTTCTGACTGGTTTTCTGGTGTGGAGTTTTGCGGTGCTTGTTATTTGCACGACGCCTCTTTGCGAGAACGCGTTTGTGAAGGAAATCGGGTTTGACAGCAAGACGTTTGAAGAAGCGAAGATGCAGCCATATCTTGTATGGTGGTGCAGTTTGGTGGACAGGGTTGTGGCGTCAGGGGACAGTAAAGGGGGCACGGAGCAGGCAATCAAGGACTTGCTGACGAAGCCGGCCAAACGCAGCACAATAGGCATAACGGGCAAGTCCGGTTTGAGGGGAATAGCTGACGCGAACGAGCCGAACCGGCCCGGCGTGGAACAAGCACCTGAGCCCCATACAATCATCCCGCCCTAATTTGATTGCCGATTACGTCAGCTTCGTGCCTGGTCGAGGATGAGGTTTTTGACCTTCTGGCTGGGCAGATTGAGGGCGCCGTATGCGGCGGCGGCAGCGGCTCGCAGGCCGGGGTCAATATCCTGTGAGCCGACCAGCGAATAAACGGCGTCAACGGTTGCGTCATCGAGCAGGTTGGCATTGAGTTTTGCGGAAACAGCCAGCGAGCCGAAGGCGGTGATGCGGATTTCCTGGGAGTTGGTTTCTGCCAGCGCCATAGCGGCAATGGCCTGCTGAGCGGTGGGCGTTGCCAGGTGGGCCAGGATTTGGCCTGCTAACATCTGTATTTCAGCCCTTTTGTCTTTGGTTGCGGCAATGAGTGCATTTTCAGCGGCGGACAAATCGAGGATGGGGTTGCGGGTCTGGGCGAGTTTGAGCATCACCTTTGCGGCGCGCAGGGCGTAGGTATCTGCCAGCGGGCCGTTCCACATTGGAGTGTTATCAGCCGGCTGGTCGGAGTTTTGTGCCAGGGCTTCCGTGAGATTGGTTACGACGAGCTTACTTTGGGGGAAGGTTTGCTTGGGGCCTGCGGCGGCGACGGCGATTGCGGCGCTGAATCTGACGGCTTTGGTGTCAAAGGAGAGTGCCTCAGCGAGGGGCTGTGTGGTGCCGATTCTGTAGAATAGCGAGCTTTCGCCCGCGGTGGTTGAGAGCGCCTCGACAACGCCGAGGGCGACCTGGGCATCTTTATCCTTGATGGCGCGTGCGAGCGCCTGGTGGAGATATTCAGGGCCGGCAGTGGTTGCATAAGTCATCGCATCGGCGTGGCCCTGGCCGAAATATGCGGGCATATCAATGCCGGGTGATTCGGCCTTGAAGAAGCCGGCCAGCCACAGCCCGATTGCCTGGCCGAAGTTCGGGTCGGCCTTGAGCGCCAATTCGCAGCAGCGCATCGACATCAGCTCGTTGAAATATCTCCTGTCCACCTGCTCGCGGGCAAGCCGGGCGGCCTGCGAATCCCAGAACCATATATTGGCGAAGTTTACGTCGTCGGCGGGTGCGAGTGATTCGGCGTGATAGTAGTAGTCCTCCGCCAGCCGATAGCAAAGCTGCGAGGCGGGAATCTTGAGGGCGGCGGCATCGATTTTCCTGATACTGTCCTCGGCCAAAGCGCGAAGCTCGGCGGAATTGTCTTTTTCGGCGACGAATTTGAGGTGGGGCAGGGCCTGTGGATAGCCGATTTTGCCGAGCGCTTTGATTACTTCGGCCTTGACGCCGACGTTGGTGGTCTGAAGTGAGGCAACGAGGGGCCTGACGGCGTCTCTGCCCATTTGCGACAAAGCGGTGGAGATATTTGGCCACTCGGTCTGGCGAGCGTCATCGGCCAGCGCGTCGAGCATATACATTATGGCGTATTCGCCGGCGTCCTTCAGACGCTTGACGGCGGTAAGCCGGCCCCGGCTGGTGGTGCTGAGGCGTGCGATTTCTTCGACGATTACTTTGGGATTGGCCCGGCGGATGAACCTGCCCTGCTCAATCGTATCGAGGAGTTTACCGCAAACCGCGGCAAGGTCGGCGTCGGCGGCGCTTTCTTTGGCCTTTATGAGCATTGCATAACCCTGCGGGTTGCCTTCGGCCAGGTCGAACAGCTCGACCGGCTCGGGGTTGCTGTCGAGAATTGTCTGGGCGTAACCGGTTGCGAGGTCAAATCGGCCAATCTTGAGGTAGTGAAGCAGGTCATTGTAATTTTCTTCGAGCGTTTGGGCGAGGACGGGGGCGGCAAGGACAAGTGCGATACCCGCAACAACTGCAAAAGCATTTCTGTTAAGCATTGAAAGGTCTCCAATTTCGTAACCCGTGACCCAGCCCAGCACTGAGCTGGGCGACGAGCAACGGCTTCTAAATGTAATCGTCTTTAGATAAACCATACTAAAGATAAATGGCCGTTCTGTCAACAAAAAACGGCTCGGTATGCAGAAGATGGCGATATTATCAGGCCTGGAACCAGAGGACGGAAGACAGACGACGGGACTACGCAGTCCCTGGGACTCCGCCGTAAGGCGTCCTGTGGACTAACGGAGGGCAGACAGGACAGGTTTCGCGGGAGTGATAAAAATAAAGTATACGGTGAGATAAAAGTTTTGAGAATTTCTTATTGTCAAGGTTGAGGCGGGATATATAATCCAGCGGATAGAAGGAACGCACATGTCCTGGTGCGGAGCACAGAGCCGACTCCCCCGGCCAGCAGGATAGCGGGGTAAGGTTCAAGAGAATATGAACGCATATTTAAATATGTTGATGGAGGCATCAGACAGGAGACAGAGATGAAAAATCTTGTTCCTACAAAAGTATTTTTAACCAAGGGGGTAGGCCGACACAAATATCAGCTCAAGTCGTTCGAGGAGGCACTGAGGGACGCGGGTGTGGCGCAGCAGAATCTTGTGCAGGTTTCGTCAATCGTGCCGCCGAGGTGCAAGGTAATCAGCCGGGAGGCGGGATTGAAGCGTCTGACGCCCGGTGAGATATGCTATTACGTGTTGGCAAGGACGGATACGGACGAACACGGCCGGCTCGTCGCGTCATCGGTGGGAATTGCTGTGCCGAAGGACCGGAACAACTGGGGGTATCTCAGCGAGGTTCATGGTTACGGTATGAACGAGAAGGAGGCGGCGGATTTGGCGGAGGACCTTGCGGCGGGAATGCTCGGGACGACACTGGGGCTGGAGGTGGACGCGAGCAAGGCGTGGTCGGAAAAGGAGCAGGTATATAAGTCGAGCGGGCTGATAATCAGAACGAGCAACATCACGCAGACCGCCCGCGGAATGAGGGACCTTTGGACGACAACGGTGGCGATAGCAATGTTCTTGTTCGATTAGGGCCGCCCACGCAATTTCTTTCACTGCGGTGTACGCTGAGACCACAGAGAAAAAAACAATAAAAATATCCTCTGCGAACTCTGCGGTCTTCGCGATAAATGAATATGGCAAAGGCAATGTTTCTCAGCGACATCCCAAAACAATACCGCGACCCGGCAAGGGCCAAGGTCGCTATTATTCCTGTGCCTTATGATGGGACAAGCACCTGGGGGAAAGGCGCGAACAAAGGGCCGTCAGCCATAATTAAGGCCTCGGCAACGGTAGAGAACTACGACATAGAAAGCGACAGCGAACCGTATAAGGCGGGGATATTCACTGATAAGCCGATACCGGGGAAATCCTCGCCTGAAAAAATGGTTGAGGCGGTGGAGGAAAGGGTGAGCGGGCATCTTGCGAATGGGAAATTTCCGATTGTCATCGGCGGTGAGCACTCGGTAAGCATCGGGGCAATAAAAGCACAGGCGAAGAAATATAAAAAACTAACCGTCCTGCAGCTTGACGCCCACAGCGACCTTCGCGATGAATATCACGGGTCGAGATACAACCACGCCTGCGTGATGGCCAGAGCTAAGGAACTTTGCCCCATAGTTCAGGTCGGAATACGAAGTATGGACATTTCCGAGAAGCCGGCCATAGATAAGGTAAGGACGTTTTTTGCGGAGGATATTTTTGGCAAAAGCGACTGGATTGATACAGTGACAAAGCTGCTTGAGGGCGATGTTTACATAACGATAGATTTGGACGTGTTTGACCCGTCGATAATGCCATCGACGGGGACGCCTGAGCCGGGGGGACTTGGCTGGTATGAAGTTTTGGATTTAATGCGCCTCGTCTTTCACAAAACCAACGTTACCGGCTTTGACGTCGTTGAATTGTGCCCAAAAGAGGATAACAAAGCCCCCGACTTCTTAGCCGCAAAACTAATCTACAAACTGATAAGTTACAAATTCAGAAAATAACCCCCTTTATTTTCCCAGGTCTTGAGGGCGGGCAGGGGTTGTGTAAAATCTATGCGTTACCGTTATGGATAAGAGAATGGGAAGAATATTAGTCGGTATCATTTCAACCGCCCTGCTCATTAGCGTCTGCGAGGCCGACGACGGCTCGAATGAGACAGCCAAGAGTGAGACCGAGTTATTGTCGGATGTTTACGCAGGTATTGAGGTTGCCGGTGTGAGTGGAGGCGACTACCGTCTTAAAACGACCAGGGAGCTACATTTCGACATACTGAAGGTCAGGGAATGGTTTATTCATTTTGGGGTTCAGGAAAACTCCCTCTTTGATTATTCGCCGAGTCAGCTTGACCACACGATACAGTATTTCGCAGCCGGCTATGAAACGGGCGACGGCAGGTTCAGTTTGTTCTGGGACCATACCTGCAATAATCCAGGCAGAGAACTGCCCGCAGATAAAAGGAATGATATTCACTGGAATGAAATAGGAATCGGATATGAGACCACCGGTATGAGGTTTGGTCACAAGAATGACGGCATCGACTTTGATTACGCTTCAGAGTGGCTGAATAAGGTCAACTGGGGTGTCACTTTGAGTAAGGTCTGGATGAGGACTGAAAATGATTATAAATATATGTTCAAACTTGGAATAAGAGATGACGTTCTTAGAATCAGCAATCAGGTCTTCTACGCACAATTTAAGCTTAACGCGATAAACGGCGACAGAGGCACTAATTTAGACCCTTCTGTTGAGGCGGGGGATAGAATCCTCTTGGGTAAAAATGTGTGCCTGGTCCCATTCGTTTCCTACGAACGTTTTAACGACTGGTATGGTCTGGGCGCAGAAGAAGATTTTTTCTTTGCCGGGTTGCGTCTGGAAGCCGCTTTGGGTGGTGAAAATCCCACTGACCTGGAAAGCAGCAGAACGGCAAAGAACACCGTTGTTTTCCCTGAGGAGCAATCCCTTCGGTTTCACGTAAACGGCGGTTACAACGTCAATTTGCACGGTACTCATAAGAAATCTCGCAGTAGTGATTTGAATGTCGATTTAGACCTTTTGAAATTTGACGATAATGAAGTCCTTACTTTAAATACATATGCGGGAATTCTTACCGAGCCAGGCGCGTTTGATATTCAAAACGTCAATTATAAAATCGGGCCTTCACTGAAAATCGACCTGGCCCGTTATTATTTACGGCTCTTTCATTCCTACGCCTGCCTATATGGGGTGGACTACGAGGGCGTTATCAGAAATTACAATCTTCTTGGTGCACAGATTGGCAGGGATGCCCAACTAAGCTGGGGTGTACAGGGTGCCGTTTATCCTTCTACCACCAATTTCGATTATTACACTGATTTGCAGGCAACCCTGGGCTATGATTTCTACGCAAAGGGAATTACCCCCTATATGAACGGCTCTTTGAATTATCTGCTCGGGGATGATTCAGTATTCGGCAACGCCCTTGAGGGGGGCCTGAAAATTCCCGGCAGTGCAGGCACCTTTATCGCGTATCTTCGTCTGGAAGATAGTTTCGATGTCTTTAGATTCGGCGAAGGCAAGCAAACCTGGCTCGGCTTCAAATTCGTTTTTTAGCCAATGCGGTTTTTATGCGATTGGAGCCATTTAAGAACCCATTGTTTCGCCTGGTCGGGTGATTGCAATTTACCCTCCAACTGCGCGATATACATTTCCTGAGCCAATTGGCCAAGGGCCGGCCCCGGCACGGCCCCTAAGGCCATAAGGTCGTGGCCATTCAAGAGCGGCCTGGGCCTTAACTCCACACCTTTCAAGTTGCCTATTCTTCTTCGCAGTTTGGTCAAAGTGCCGATACTCTGATTACTTGCTTTTTGAATGGCTTTTTGTAAGGCGAAGAGGTCTTCAAAATACGGCCCACTCAGCAGCAATTTCAATTCGGCTAATGACAAGTCCCTGAGAAGTTTGCCTCGATTATCTAACAGGAATTTGATGTGCTTGTTCTGATTCCTGCTGAGTTTCAGCAGTTTGCATTTTTCGAGGGCGAATTGGGTTTCAAAGCCGGTGAACAGCGCAGCAAGGCCGAGCGGGAAACTAATGTTCGCCGGCAGGCAATCGAGCAATCGGACGATGAATCCGGCGCTTAGGCGGGCGCAGCCGGAGAAGATAAATCCCGCAAGGCCCGTTTCAATGAGAATCTGGACGCCATTTGCGCGTTTGGGATTGACTAAGATACCTTCTAATTCTACTGCGATTCTTTCGCCGCTGATTTTTGTGATATTTTTTGCACCGTCGCATATCGCGGAATTGGTCTTTGACTCGATTGAGAAACCAAGCTGCGTGGAGAATCGCACGGCCCGCAGCATTCGCAGGTAATCTTCGCTGAATCGCTCGGCCGGGTCGCCGACGGTTCGGATAATGCGTTTTTTGAGGTCTGCCTGTCCCCCATAGTAATCAATCACCTTTCTGGCGATGGGGTCATAGAACATCGCGTTGATTGTGAAATCTCTTCTTGCGGCGTCTTCGGCGGCTGTTGCGAAGCGGACTTTTGAGGGGTGCCTGCCATCCGCGTAACCGGATTCGGTTCTGAAAGTGGCGACTTCAACCTGCGTTTTGTCGATGAGGACAACGACAACACCGAACTTTGCGCCGACTTTGAGAGTTCGGCGGAAAAGTTTGGCAACGTCGCCGGGTTTTGCGTCGGTGGCAACGTCATAATCGCTTGGCCGTCTGCAAAGTCGCATATCCCGGACACAGCCGCCGGCCAACAGCGCCTGGAAACCTGCGCCGCGTAATTGCTTAACGATTTGAACCGCCGCCTGCTTGTTCGTCATCCGGTTATGCCTTCTTTAATATCGTTACAGCCATAGTGCCCCACTGTCGTCTTTCGATGATTTTAAGCGGGCCGTAGGATTCCGACAAGATAGTATCCCGATGAGTGCGGACTATGGCAAAGCCGGCGGGTGCAATGTGTTCAGCCAGACGAGTCAACAACGACGCCAGCGGCGAACCGGCCTGCGTCTGTGTTGAATCCGCATAAGGCGGGTCAACGAAGACAAGGTCGT
Organism: uncultured Pirellulales bacterium; assembly: GCA_964444715.1. Taxonomy (GTDB): domain Bacteria; phylum Planctomycetota; class Phycisphaerae; order Sedimentisphaerales; family Anaerobacaceae; genus Fen-1362. The sequence continues at coordinate 13,494 of CAYUIL010000021.1, forward strand.
ATCGAGGGTGTTCGTCGTCAATGGGCAGGCCGAGTTTGAAGGCGTCGGTGCGGATGACCTTCGATTGTTCGACGAAGCCCGCCTTTTCGATATTTTTTTGGAGAACGGGGACGATTTTGGGATTGTGCTCGACGAAAGCGACAAAAACAGCCCCTCTGCTGATAGCTTCGAGGCCAAGCGACCCGACGCCCGCGAAGATGTCTGCGACGGTTTTGTCGGCGGGCAGGTCGTATTTTTGCAGGACGTTAAATAACGCCTGCTTGACCCGGTCGATAATTGGGCGGGACTCGTGCCCCGGTGGACTGAACAGCTTCATACCGCGTTTTGAGCCGGCGATGATTCTCATTTTTACCCGCCGTTCGTGTGGTGGGTGGGCCAGTAATCGAGAACGAGAATTTTATCAATGACAGGGCCGGACGTTTGTCGCAGGGCCTGGTGGTCGGGATGAACGATGTATGCGTCGCGGTCATGCTCATTGAGAAAAGACAGGACGAAGCAGTGGGTGAAGCCCTCGGCACGGTCCTCGGGGCTGACGTTGGTGCCCCATTCAAAGCGTTCGATGGCATCGATTTTGTCCGGCAGCGACGCGAATGCGTTTTCGACCTCCTTTATTTTTTCAGGGGCGGCGTCTTCCTTGAATCTGAAGAGCACAACGTGGCGGAGCATCTTGCCGGTTTGTTTACGTTCCGACTTGCCCGCGACTTTGAGGTCTTCGGTGCTAACGCTGATGCAGCCAGCGCACACGACCGTTACAAGGGCACAACACAAGATATGCTTTAGCATTTGCGGCTTCCTCCTGTTTTCTTGTTCGTTGTTTTGCGAAATCCACATATCAAGGGGTGGATTTTATCAGCAGCCCGTTGCGGGGTCTATGGCAAAATTGGTGCAAACCATTAAGACGATGGCGGCGTATATTAAGAACAGAATGCAGTTAAAGTGGCCTTTAATCATTGGTGTTGGTTTTGCTGCCGTAGTGATGGTTGGCATCTCGGCACAAAGGCGGCTGGGGACAGGCGCTGCGACTTGCCCCATAGTTTGTATGCTCAAGAGAGGAAATACTTGTCAAATGACTGAAGAAACGACGGACAAAAACGAGCAGTTGAAAAAGAAATTGACGCCGTTGCAATATCGAGTAACGCAACGAAAAGCAACTGAGGTGCCTTTTACAGGCAAGTATTACGACTTTCACGGCAAAGGCAAATATGTCTGCATCTGCTGTGGCAATGAACTTTTCGGCTCGGATACCAAGTTTGGCTCCGGGACCGGCTGGCCGAGTTTCTGGGCGCCTGTGTCGCAGGACAACATCCGAGAGGAAATCGACAACAGTTTTTCAATCGTGAGAACTGAGGTTGTGTGCAGCAGGTGCGGTGCGCACCTCGGACACGTATTTAATGACGGGCCTAAGCCGACAGGACTGCGCTATTGCATAAACTCGGCGGCGCTGAACTTTGTCGAGCAGGAGCCGAATTCTACACAGACGCAATCAGCTCAGTGACGGGCTTGGCGCAGAGACGGAATTTGTCGGCGGGAAGTGTAACCGTTTTCCATTTGGGGCTGCGCTGCTTCATATGTTTGATATAATCGGCTAATCGAACGGCCAAAAAGAGGTAATGGTCATCGTTGAAATCGAACACGTCCCTGCCGTCGAAATCCACGTCAATGTTCTGGACTTTGTAGGCGAAAATGAAGGTCGCATCGTAATCGGGGCCTAAGGTCTGCTGCCAGGCCGCCAACCCATCGACGTCCTCAGTCGTCACCCAGCATTCCAGACGAGCGAGACCCGCAAGCGTTGTCCCCTTGAAATGTCTGCCTTTAACTTCGGCGATTATCTTTCTGCCCGACGAAGGGCACAGAAGAAAATCGAAACTCTTCAGATTTGATTTTTCATATACCGGCTTGTGCTGGTCGCCTGCGGAGACATATTCCACCTGATTTTCAATCAGCCAGTTCTCAAACGCCTTTTCATAATGGTTGGGTGCGTATTCCTTCATCAGAACTTTTCAGGATTTTCGAGAAAATCTTCGATGGGGATGGTTTTCTGTTCGCCGGTTGACATATCTTTCACGACGACATCACCTGCCTTGAACTCGTCGCCGATGATTATGCAGTATTTGGCGTTTTGCTCGGAGGCGAGCTTCAGTTGCTTTGACAAGCTCGCGGACTTATATGAAAACGCCGATTTGAACTCCCGTGTTCTCAATTGTGCCGTCAGCTTGACGGCTTCATCCAGCAGCGCGTCGGCGACGGGCACAACAAAGTAGTCGAGCGTCTTAGCGGCAGTTTTTTTGTCTAACAAACCTTTTTCTCGCAGCAGGATTTCGAGGACACAGTCGCCCATACCCATACCCGTGGCGGAGATTTTCGGCCCGCCAAAATCGTGTAACAGGTTATCGAATCTGCCTCCGCCGCCAATAGCGCGAAGGTCGCCGGTGATGTCGTAAACTTCAAACACAATACCCGTATAGTAAGCAAGCCCGCGAACTATACCCGGGTCAAAAACGCAGTAATCGCTTATCCCCATCTGGCTCAGCCGGATAGCACAGTCCTCAAGTTCCTTTATGGCGGTATCAAGTTGGTCGCCCTCGCCCGTTTTTACGATGTTTTCAACAGAAGTTGCCGACTGGGACTCCATAAAGGCGATAATTTGCCCGGCGAGTTTGTCGCCGACATCCTCGGTTAGTGTCGCAGAAAAGGCCTCTGGCGGAATTTTTGTCTTTTTGTCCAAAAGGGTATAAAGGGGATTTAACTTTTCTTCGGGAACGCCGATTTTTTTCAGAACGGCCGAAAGAAGTTTTCTGCTGGAGATTTTTACCCTGATGTCTTTTGGCGTCAGGCCTGCTTCGCGGAGGTAATCGACCGTTGTGAAAATCACTTCCGCGTCCGCCAGGACGCTGTCTTCGCCGATGATGTCGATATTCCACTGGAAAAATTCGCGTAGGCGCCCCTTTTGCGGCCGTTCCGCCCGGCACAATCGCGGCACCGAGAACCATTTTATCGGCTTGGGCAGGGCATTGATTCTCTGATTGACCATTCTGGCCAATGTTGGCGTGATTTCGGGCCTGATGGCAAGGTCTCTCTCGCCACGGTCTTTGAAGGAAAAAAGCTGCTCGGCGATTTCATCGCCGCTTTTTAATTGGTACATCTGGAGGTATTCAAAGATGGGGCCGTCGTATTCCTCGAAGCCGTTACGGATGGAGGCCTTCTTCCAGCCATCGACAATCCAGTTGTGGATGGCCATATCCTCAGGATAAAAATCTCGTGTCCCTTTTACTGGCGGTATCTTCATCTGCTTACGGTTGACTCCTTACCAACGTTAGACATTCGGGTGAAAATACTATAAGCTACAGGCAATCCAGCGTCAAGAAATGCAATAACTGTCCCAAAGATTGTGGGGGAATGTTTGGGACAGTTATTCAGCAGCAGGCCAGTTGCATAAGGTTCTATTGATTGTTATAATGAAACTTTTGTGTTATTTGCGGAACGTATACTTATTTTGTGGTGGTGCAAATGATTCTGATGCAGATTTTACGGCCGAGTTGTGTCAAGGTGCCCCTCGAGGGCAGAGACAAACGCTCGGTGATAACTGAGCTGGTCAGCGTGCTCGATGCTAACAAGTTGCTGTTGAATAAGGATGTTGCATTGCAGGCGGTCCTCGCCCGCGAACAGACCAAGAGCACGGGCATTGGCTCTGGGATAGCGATTCCGCACGGCAAATGCACGGCGGTCAAGGAGTTGGTGATGGCTCTCGGGATTGCCGGCCGCGCAATTGATTTTGACAGTGTTGACGGCAAGCCGGTAAGTATCGTCATCCTGCTCATCTCGCCTTCGGACCAGACGGGGCCGCATATTCAGGCCCTTGCCAAAATAAGCCGGCTTATGCTCGACGAGGCGTTCAGGAGCAAGCTCTGCGAGGCCGGTTCCGCTGAAGAGGTCTGCGAACTGTTGAGCAGCAAGGAAAATGAGTAGGCCTGATTGATTATCAATAATCAATTTCTCGAATTCACTCATTAAGCTTTTCCGCGGGCGATTCCCACAGAATCAGCCCAAGCTCGTGAGGATTGGTCACATCGGGGTGTCTCGGCACGACCCGCACCGCAACGCCTCTCCGCCCCGAAGCGTAGCAGGGGGTCAATCCGCTGAACCAGTGCTCGTTGTTCTGGCCGGCCGAACCTTTGTGTTCCATCTCTATTACGGCCCCCTCGACGATGTTGCCGCGGGCGTCGAGCGGCCCATGGTAAAGCTCCACTGAGACATCGTCGGGTTTTAGTTTGCCCAGCTTGACCAGAGCGCTGACCTTGAGGTTTGAACCGACTTTGAGTTGTGGGTTCTTGGCGTCAAGCTCGCCGGCATATTCGCCGTTGCCCAGCTCTACCTGCACGTCCTTGATTGCCAGGTCCGCCCAGGCAAGCTGCGTCTTCGCCTTCCAGGCGGCAAGCGACTTGGCCCTGCTCATATTATCGGCGGTCAGATAATCCCACCTCGACTTGGCCGGCAGATAGCACCGCTGCGTATAGTCCATTACCATTCTGCGCGTGTTAAACCGCGGGGTAATCCACCTCATCGACTTTCTTACCCTATGTATCCACGCACGGGGCAGATTGTCGGCAGAGCGGGTGTGGAATAGCGGAATAACCTCATTTTCGAGCATATTGTATATCGCCTGAGACTCTACCATATCCTGATAGCCGGGGTCGTCGTATATTTCGCCCGCGCCAATCGCCCAGCCGCCGTCCGGCTTGTATCCTTCGCACCACCACCCGTCCAGCGTGCTCATATTCAGCGCGCCGTTGATTGCCGCCTTCATACCGCTGGTTCCGCTGGCCTCCCACGGCCTGCGCGGGTTATTGAGCCATACGTCCACGCCCTGCACCAGCATCTTGCTGATATTGATGTCGTAATCTTCGAGGAACACCACCCGGCGTCTGATGTCGGGCTGTGCTGCGAAGTGCACAATCTCCCTTATGAGCTCCTTTCCCTCACTGTCCCTCGGATGGGCCTTGCCCGCGAATATGAACTGGACCGTTTTTTTCGTGTCGGTCAGCAGTTTTACTAAGCGGGCGGTGTCTTTGAGCAATAGAGTCGCCCTCTTGTAGGTGGCGAAACGCCTCGCGAAACCGATTGTCAGCGCCTCCGGGTCGAGCACCTCTTCTGCCCGGTTCAGCTCGCTGTGGTAGGACCCTCTTTTTTCCATCTGTGCCTTCAGGCACCTGCGGGCAAACGCTATCAGCCGCTCCTTGCAGCGCTGGTGGCATTGCCAGAAC
>CAYUIL010000022.1:0-18244 GCA_964444715.1 uncultured Pirellulales bacterium
GGACGTGGATTGGCAGGATAGACGATTTCAGGGTTTACGACTATGCCTTGTCGCAAGAGGAAGTTGCCTGGTTGAGAGGTACGGGCATCGTGCCTTTTGATAATGTCGCCAATTTCAAGGAGAGCAGCACGCCAGAGGTGGTTAATTTTGGCGACTATGCCATACTCGCGCAGCAGTGGCTGACTGAGCCGCAGCTTTGGCCGTAGTTTACAGTTTGTTAATGATATTTTTCGGGGCCTGCAGTGCCAACAGGCATTGCAGGCCCCGCGTGTTTCCCGGCTATCCCGGCCTTCTGACCGGCAATCATCACTTGCCCATTTATGGCGGAATCGAAATCCGCAATCGGCATTTATCCGCCGTCCGTTTGGCGGATCGGGAAACAAAAGAAAAATGAAATTATGGCACGATGATAGTTGCTGTCCCTGATTATTTTGGTATGTAAAAATCCCCGGTTTGCCTGGAGTTTGTATGAATGCGTTTGACCAATCCGGTAATGGCGATTTGCCGCCACTCAAGCGCCCACGGCGACGCAGATACAGCGGAACTCACCCGAAGAGCTACCTGCAAAAGTACAAGGAGCACAACATCGCGGCCTACCCCCAGATAAAGGCACATCTGCTTGCAAAAGGCAAAACACCGGCCGGCAGTCATATTCCCGTCCTGACAGAGGAGGTTTTAACCTGCCTTATTCCAAAGCCCGGTGAGACAATAGTTGACTGCACTGTCGGCTACGGCGGCCACGCATCCGAGTTTATCAGGCACATAGGACCCACCGGAAAATTGATTGCCCTCGATGTCGATAGCGCCGAGCTCGAACGCACCCGCCATCGGCTTAGCAAAGAGAATGTCCCCGTGAGTTTCTATCGCAGCAACTTCGCCGGTATTGCCAAGGTGCTGAAAAAAGAAAATCTCGCCGGCTGTGACGTCATTTTTGCCGACCTCGGCGTTTCGAGTATGCAAATAGACAATCCCGACCGCGGGATGAGCTACAAACATAAAGGTCCCCTCGATATGCGTATGGATGAGCGCCTAAAGCAAACTGCTGCGGATTTGCTCAACACCCTTTCCGAAGAAAAACTATCTAAGGCCTTTTTGGAGCTGGCCGACGAACCAGACCATCAAAAAATTGCCCGCTTGATTGTTGCCAGGCGTGCCATCCAGCCAATTACGCGGACCGAACAGCTCGTTGAGGTGATTTTTGACGCCAAGGGCATTATTAAGAAAACCTGGAAGAAGCAGAACCGCACTTCAAAATCCGGCTTGTTACATCCTGCCGCCCGCACGTTCCAGGCCCTCCGCATATTAGTCAATGATGAGCTTGGCTGCTTAAGGGAACTTTTAAGAATTGCCCCATACTGCCTGCGTCCGGGTGGCCGAATCGGTATAATCAGTTTTCACAGTGGCGAAGACCGCCTTGTCAAACACTCGTTTCGTGACGGCCTTAGAAATGGCATATACCAGTCAGCCGCCGAAGATGCGATTGTGCCGCAATTCAAAGAAACTAACTCAAACTCCCGCAGCGCCTCAGCCAAATTCCGCTACGCCGTCCTAAAATCCCCCTAAAACTCAAATTATTGTAATTCGAGGAAGATTTTGATATTATGGCGGAAATCGAAAGGCTCGGTTGCATTGCCAGGCGTTTTATAGGAAGAAATAGGTATGGTGTCCCCGGATTCCTCCGGTTGGGGTATTGTGTTTGAGGTCGGTATCTTCGATGCGCAGTATGAATTTGCCGCCTGTTTTTCGTGCGCGACTTTCTCATTCTCCCGCATTGTCTTTTAGCTCTGCCTGATTCAATATTTTTATAGTTATAGGATTGTGTGCTTTATTTGTTTTGTCCCACAGTAGCCGGTTTATGAATTCTTTCTAAACACATCGCGTATAACTCGAGTGTATGACCAAACCTGAATGTAGGCTTTAATGAGGAAAGCCCTGACAAGCTCAGCAGGATTAACCTTGCCCAGCACGCCGCTGAGGTACCAGCGCTCAAAGCTTATCAGGCCGAATGAAGTTTTCAGATAATACTTTATCGACTCGCGAATCATAAGCTTTTCGAGATTGAGGTCGTGGCTGGCCAGACGAAACCGCGGGTCGACAATGCGGGTATAGGCGCTACTTGTAAAAAGGGTATACTCGTCGGGCGTCAGAGGTGGTTTAACGTATTCCTTATTGATCTGAGTACCCAAAAGGGGAACAGTCAGTGACATGGCCACGTGCATCGGCTTGGCTTTTTTCAGGAACAGCTCGGTCATCTTGACATCGTGTTCGGTTTCGCCGGGCAAGTTAAACAAGATGTTGGCGAAGGTTTTGATGCCGTGCTGATGGCACAGTTGGAACGCCTTTAAGTTCTGTGCGACGGTAATGGTCTTGTTGACCCGCTTGAGGACCTCATCAGAGCCCGATTCTACGCCAAAGCTGACATGAACACAACCTGCTTTGGCGAGCACGGGCACAAGTTCTTCGGTTAATAAGTTGGCGCGTGTCTGCATCGCCCAGGGCATTGCCAAGCCGGATTTCGTGTATTCACGACAAAACTCGAGCGCACGTTTTTTATTCGCCAAAAAACATTCGTCAAGGATGAGAAAAGAATTGAACTTGTAATTTTTCTTGAGGAGGCGAAGCTCCTCCATCAGTACATCCAGCCGCTTGTACCTGACGTAGTGATTGGCGTTGGCGCAGAAAGTGCATCTGAAAGGACAGCCGATGGACGAAAACACGAGTGCGCCCTTGGTGTAGAAGGGGCGAATGGTAACAGTCCACATCTGTGAATAGTAGCGCATATCCACCTTATGGTAACTGGGGATATAGTCGATTTCGTCCCGCAGACACGCCAATTTGTTGTCACGCACCGCCCCATCAGCCCACCAAGCGAGTCCTGGGATGTTGTCCCAAGAATTGCCGCTGAGCAATTCCCGACAGGGAATTTCGCCATCCCCTCTCACGACGACATCCACCGGCGAGGACTCAAAAAGGAGACTTGCTGGGTCGACGGTCGGCAATACGCCGCCGGCTACAATTTTAGTGGTGCTGAACTTGGCTTTTATGTCTCTGGCAAGGTTCAAAAAAACGTGCAGATCACCTGGGAGAATGGAAAACCCAAGAAAGCGCGGCTTCAACTGCTCAATAGTGGCAAAGATTTGCCCACGAATACGCTCTTCACGACGAGGAGTCAGTTCTTTATAGAGCGGGATTTTAGGGTCGAAAACCTCGCTGTGGAAAGCGGTGTGTTTATCCAGAAAGCCTGACAGGAAGAGGAACGCGATAGGGGGAAAAATTGAGTTTGCGCAGGACGACATCGAAATAAACAGGATATCAACCGACTGGGCTTTATTATTGGCCTCTGCAGATACTTCGGACCCTGGGGCATCTCTATCCATCTGTTTTGGACTCATGTCTGTCAGACGTTTCCCGCTTAAACCCACTCAACTGCGCTGCTGAGTTTTAACTTCAATAAGATAATAAATGTGCCTTGGTATTGCAACTGTCTCCTGCCATCTGACGCATTAGCCACTGTAAATGACTCATCACCTTAAGCATACCAAAAATTACGCAATAACGCCATCGTTTCTTACAGGGATAGCAACGCATAACCAGAGTATAAAGGGGACTTTCTCAATCCTGTTCGGCACGGGGTTTGCTTTGCACCTCGATGAATAAATTTTTACAAATTACCTATTTTAAACTGGCGCGCTCTATAACACTGTGTTTAAATGGCGTTCGTGAGCGCCAAACGTGAAAAAATAAAAGAACGCCAGTTTCAGGGCTTCAAATACTTCAAGGCCATTTCAGGGATGTTGGACGGCCTGCATAATGCCGGCTGTCAACACGATCGGGCGGGCAATCGCAAGCTCCATATGCAAATCCGGGGACACCATATAATGGCATTAAGTTAAGGGGATTTTGGTCAAAAGAGTAGTTTGTTTGCCAGCGAAATCCCCGAAATTTCCCATCAAGTGGCATCTTGAGTCAGCCTCTAAGACTATGAAATATGCTTAACTTAGTGCCATTAGTGACACCATACCTATTTTTATTGCACAGCATGGCTCCCGCCGTTGTGTCGGGGATGTTGCTGCTTAGGATGTCAGGATGGCCGCGCTTCGCGAGAGATTGGACAGATGAACCCTGCTTCGCTAAGGCTACGCAGGGCAGGCAGTTGAGCAGGAGATATTTGAAAAGGGCGAGTTTATTACTGCCTTCGGCGGGGTTAAAAATCCGCAATTGACGCTTTGCGTCATCCCCGCCTGCCCTCGATTGCTGCTCCTTCGGTTTAGCTATCGGGGGAGTGCTGCTCCCTCGGCCAAGAACAGGGGACATAGGTTTCAATCGCCAATCTACAATCCGAAATCCGAAATGGATAGTCCCACTTCACCAAATGTCCAAATAACTACGAACCTCGTTATCAGCCCTGAAAACGCAATTTTCAGCCCCAACTTGACTTTTTGCCATTCGCCCCTATAATATCATTGCGCAATACCCGAATTTACCCCCGAACTTAATTTGGGGGTTTTTGTCTTTTCACAAAATACGAACGACGAAATACGCAATACGAAAAAATGCCTAATTTTGACACTGGCTTAATCTCTCGCATACAGCAGGCCAACGACATCGTCGATGTCGTCGGCGAGCACCTCGCGCTCAAACGCAAAGGCCGCGAAATGGTCGGCCTGTGCCCATTCCACGACGACCATCGGCCCAGCTTCAACGTCAACCCAGCAAAGCAAATCTTCAAGTGCTTCGCCTGCGGCGCTGGCGGCGACGTCGTCAAATTCGTCCAGATGCGCGAAAACCTCACTTTCCCTCAGGCCCTGGAACGCCTCGCCAATCGCGCCGGCATCAAAATCGAACCACTCAGACCTCGTTCGAGCGACGAGCGACGAGCGACGAGCAACGATACCGACCCCAACGAGCTTGCAAGGGCTAACGCCTGGGCCGCAAAATACTTCGCCGCAAACCTCGCACATCCCGAAAAGGGCAAAGACGCCCGTAAATATGTCGCCCAGCGCCAAATATCAGATGAGAGCGTTAAAAAATGGCAAATCGGCCTTGCCCTTGGCTCCGGCAGCGACCTTCTCGCTGCCGCAAGACAAAAGAAAATCCCTGATAGATTGCTAACCGCCGCGGGCCTCGTCGTTGGCTCCGGCTCGTCGCTCGCCGACAAATTCGTCAATCGCCTGATGTTTACAATCACAGATGTTACCGGCCGGGTCATCGGCTTCGGCGGCAGAACCCTCACCGGCGACCCGGCTTCGCCAAAGGGCTTCGCCGGGGCGAGCGACGCTAAATACATCAACTCACCCGCCACCATCCTCTTCGACAAAAGCAACGCACTCTTCGGCCTCGACCACGCACGACACCAAATCGCCTCCTCCGACACCGCCGTCGTCGTCGAGGGATATACGGATACGATTATGGCCCATCAGTTCGGCTCATCAAACGTCGTCGCAACACTCGGCACCAGCTTCACCACAGGCCACGCCCGCATACTCCGCAGATACGCTAAAAAAGTCGTCCTGCTCTTCGACAGTGACGTCGCAGGAGTCGAAGCCGCAAACCGCGCGCTTCAGGTGGCGCTTGCGTCTCGCATCGACATTGCACTGGCAAGCGTCCCCGAAGGCAAAGACCCCTGCGATTTTCTGCTTGCCCAGGGTAAAGAGCCCTTCGAGCGGCTCATTGAAAACGCCACCGACGTCTTTCAATTCAAGTGGACCCGTCTTGTCGCCAACCTCGGCTCGCAGCCCACTATCGCAGGCAAGAAACAGGCCATAGATGAATACTTGGAAGCCGTCACCACCGCCGTTGTCGCCGGGAACATCCAGGCAATCGAAAAAGGACTCATCGTAAATCGGCTCTCAAGCATTATGGCCCTCGACGCCAAAGAGATAAACGCAGAGCTGAATCGCAGAATAGGCCGGGCAAAAACCACTTCCGCTTACTCCAATACAGCCGCAACCGACAGGCAGCAGCCCCCGCTCGACCTCGGCGAAGGGCTTTCCGCAACCGCTCAGCGAGAGATACTTGAGGTCCTGCTGGCGGAACCCCGGCTCTTTACCGATGTAAAAGAAAAAATCTCGCCACAAAGCTTCGACGTCCCAGCCCTGAACAGAATAGCCCAGGTACTCTTCCAAATGCTTGCTGTTCGACCTGAAGCAACTGTGCATGATATTTGTAGTTGCGTCGAGGAACCGAACCTTGCGGGTCTGATTATCAAACTCGAAGAGGACGGGCTGAAAAAGGATAATTTCAAGAAACGTCTTGATGATGCCTTAATCGCCCTTAAATATGAGCAGCAGCGTGTAAACAGGCAGCCTCTGACATTCAAGCAGGACCCTCACATCATAGGTATGACGTAATTCTGTAATTTTAACGATTTATTGTATTATTTGAGGATAGTGATTGTGGGAACAAAAAAAGCGGCAGCCGAGCCCCAAAAGGCGACCGAGCAGCAGGCCGGCAATGCTCAGCAGGCCGGGCAGCAAATACCCGTCGATACCGAGACGCGAATAAAAGCGATGGTAGAAAAGGGCAGGAAGAAAGGGTACCTGACCTACGAGGAAATGAACGCCGAGCTGCCCGAAGAGATAATCACGCCATCCCGCCTGGACACCTTGCTGTCGGCGCTGGATGAAATGGGCATCAGCTTGATTGACGAAGCCGACATCGATAAGCACGGGGCGCCGGCGGAAATAGTGGAAGACGAGGACTTCGAGCCGGTCGAGGTTGAAGCTCCCGTTGAGGTCGTCGAAGAAGAGCCGGTTGAAGAAGACAAACTTATCGAAAAAGAGCTTATCGAGGCGGGCCCGGGCCGGAAAATCGACGACCCCATCAGGACATACCTTACCCAAATGGGAGAAATCCCGCTTCTTAACAGAGAAAACGAGATATCGCTGGCACGCAAAATCGAGGTTTCACGCATGGCTTTCAGGCGCAAAATGCTCGAAAACGACTACTGCGCCAAAAACTCCGTCGAAATTCTCCAGCAAGTCCAGGATGGCTCCCTCTCATTTGACCGGACAATGAAAATAAGCACCGCCGAGAACCTTGTCAGGAGCGTGATAAAAAAACGCCTCCCGCAGAACCTCCGCACCGTCAATGCCCTGCTGCTGATGAACCAGCGCCTCTTCAAAGAATACCTTCAGTTCGACGGCTCTCCTCAAACCGCCGAAAAAGCCGCCGCTTTTCTCCGGCGCATCAACAGAAACAGGCGCCGAATCGCCACCCTCCTCGAAGAATTGAGCCTGCGCACCAGCAGAATTGCCCCCATGAAAGACAAACTCCACGGCATCGCCGCCAAAATGCACCAGTTGCAGAAGGTCATCTCCGCCGGCCCAACCCGGGACTATGTCCCCGAAGATATCGACGCAATGAAACAGGAGCTCGCCGGCCTGCAGGATCTCGTTACCGAAACGCCGAAACAGCTCGAAAGACGCCTCCACGTCATCAACCGCATCTTCATACAATACGAGAAAACAAAGCGGGTGTTGTCGAGCGCCAATCTGCGGCTGGTCGTCTCAATCGCAAAAAAATATCGCAACCGCGGGCTTAGCTTCCTCGACCTCATCCAGGAAGGCAACACCGGACTGATGCGAGCCGTTGACAAATACGAATATAGACGGGGTTATAAGTTTAGTACCTACGCGACCTGGTGGATTCGGCAGGCGATTACGCGCGCCATCGCCGACCATGCCAGGACCATCCGCATCCCCGTCCATATGATTGAAACAATGAGCCGGCTGCGAACCGCAGGCAAGGTCCTTACCCAACGCTTAGGCAGAGAACCCACCATTGAAGAAGTCGCCAAAGAAGCACAGATGAGCATCGAAGAGGCCCGCAGGGTAACGAAAATTTCAAAGCACCCCATCTCTTTGGACAGACCCATCGGCGACAGCGAAGACAGCAACTTCGGCGACTTCATCGAAGATGACGAGGTCGATTCGCCGGTCTCCACCGCGACACAATCTATGCTCAAAGAACGAATCGAGCATGTCCTCAAAACCCTCTCATACCGCGAACGCGAAATCATCAAACTCCGCTATGGCATCGGCGACGGCTACACCTATACGCTCGAAGAGGTCGGCAGAATCTTCAAAGTCACCCGCGAACGCGTCCGGCAGGTTGAGGCGAAGGCCGTCCGAAAACTCCAGCACCCCGTCCGCGCCCGCAAACTCGAGGGCTTCTTAGACCACAAACACATACCACTTCCTGCCGCCCTCCCCCCTTTAATTTGACATAGCGATGATAAAGACGCAGTCGCTGTTTGACTTTCAGTAAGCGCCGAATTGCCGGCCCGCCCTCCTCTGGGTATGCTCCTTGCATTACTTCTACAAACTTAAAAGCAGCACTTCATCTGCGCGCGATGTCCACAACTACCATTTACGCCCGCTGCTGGGCGTGTGTCTTGAGGACGTCGATTTTTTCGCGGATTTCCTCGGCCATCCGGCTATTTGGGAAATCGCGGATGATTTCCATACCTGTCTCAAGCGCCCTGGCCCATTGTTTGCCCGAGACGGCCAGCGAAAACTGCATGCCGAGGTTGTGCAGCTTGGTGCGGAAGACGTCCCTTGCGGCCTCCTGAAGCGCAAGCCCCTCGTTGGGCGTCAGATACTGGTCAAGCTCACGCAGGATTTCCAAGCTGCGGTCGGTGGCCTGGCGTTTTACGGCGTCGTCCCAGGCGTTTAGCAAGACCTTCTTGCGCTCGTCCTTTTTCTCGGCCAGCCGCTGCCGCATCGCAAAGGCCTTGTCATTGGCGGGATATTCGCTTATCAGCCACTCAATCTGGGCGCTCGCCTTGGCCCACTGGCGGTCTTCGAGGAGCTTTTCAGCGCGGGCTATCAACTGGTTCATCCTCTCAATGTCCGTTGCATCGCGGTATTTGTCGGCCTGGGTGTGGAGCTGCTCGGCCAGTTTTGTGTAACCTGTGCGGTGGGCGATTTCGTCGATGATTTCGTAGGCCGCCTCGAAATCCTTCTGCTGCAGCTTGTCAAAGACGGCGTCCCGCAGGGTCTGCGCGTCGCTGTCTCGGAAGGCAATGGTCTTTGCCGTCTCGCTGATGCGTGTGCCCTGGTTGACCTGGTTGAGGACCTGCCGCATTTTTTCCTGTTCTCCGGCGACCTTATCTAATTTGGCGCTGCTGTCGTCGAGGACGTCTAACATTTTCAGCAACGTCATAAGAATGACTATCAGCGGTATCATAAACAGCAATACCACGAGCAGCCAGACGGCGCCAGGCAATGCGCCGGGCTGTTTTGTCTCAAAGACGTTTGTGAAAAATGTCAGCAGAACAACGGCTATTATCGCGCCGTAGATTATGAACAGATGTTTGAAACGCACCAGCGGGTTGTCTTTTCCGAGGTTCATAACTGCTCCTTTTTATCCGCCTGCGGCGGAATCAGAAAAATAGTTGCTGCCGGAAACCACAAAGTTATTATAATTCTTTATTAGCGGCCTTGTCAACATCGCCAACTGCCCGGGAAGGCATATAAATTGGAGTTACTGAAATGAAACTAGTTAGAAATGCGGGTATAATCGCGGTTTGCTTATGCATTGCTGCAGGTTGTATGGCTGCCGAACCGAACCAGCCCGCTTCGCCGCGAGGCGAGCAGACCATCATCGAGGGCAACAACAAATTTGCTCTGGGGCTTTACCGGGTGCTGCAAGGCCGGCAGGGCAACCTGTTCCTGTCGCCATACAGTATATCGACCGCCCTTGCGATGACCTACGCGGGTGCATGTGGGACAACCCAGGAGCAAATGGCAAAAACCCTTCAATTCCCAACACCAACGCTCAACAACGAACAATTCCATAATGCGTTCGGCGCAATCATTGGGCAACTGAATGAGGCAGGCGAAAAAGGCGGGTACGAGCTGGTGGTCGCAAACGCGCTGTGGGGGCAAAAGGACTACAAATTCCTGCAGGAGTTCCTGACGCTCGTCAAAGAGAATTATGAGGGCGACCTGAAGCAGGTCGATTTCGCAACACAGGCCGAGGCCGTCCGAAAAACAATCAATGACTGGGTCGAAAGCAAAACAAGAGAAAAGATAAAGGAGCTTATCAAACCGGGGGTACTTGATTCGATGACGCGCCTCGTCCTGACCAATGCCATTTACTTTAAGGGCAAATGGGCAAGCCAGTTCAAACCAGAACGAACGCAGGATGCGCAGTTCACCGTGTTAGGCGGCGAAAAGGTGAACGTCCCTATGATGAACCAGACCAGCGGCTTCGGCTATATGGAAACCGACACCGTCCAGGTATTAGCGATGCCGTATGTCAATAATGAACTGTCAATGGTCATCTTGCTGCCAAAGAAACTCGACGGCGTTGACGAGATGGAAAAGGGGCTGACAAGCGACGCAATCGCCGGCTGGCTTGCCAAACTGCGCAAACGCGAGGTCCAGGTATACCTACCGAGGTTCAAATTGACAAGCGAGTTTGAGCTGGCTCAAGTGCTCGGCGGGATGGGGATGCCGGACGCCTTCTCATCCAAAGCGGACTTCTCAGGTATGACAGGTAACAAAGACCTTTTCATATCGGCTGTTGTCCACAAGGCGTACGTGGACGTCAATGAGGAAGGCACTGAGGCGGCGGCGGCGACGGGCGTTGCAATGAAACTGACCTCTGTTGGCCTCCCCCCGCCGGTCTTCAGGGCCGACCACCCGTTTGTATTCCTTATCCGCGACGACCAGACGGGCAGTATTCTGTTTATGGGCCGAATGGCAAATCCCAAGGGCTAAAAAATCATCTGTTGCAGTATGCACGGTATAGCCAAGCTCCCATCCAGATAATAAAGGGAATCACCATTCCAAGTATGACCACAAGCGGGTTTATCTGTATCCCCAGATTCCACAAAATCATCTGATACTGGGCCATCAGCATAAAGACCGAAAGCAAGATGACCAGGCCGCCATAGAATTTTCTAAAGCCCTCGATATTTGCTGCAACCGTTACGACTCGCGGGATGACGATAAGAAGAACGACAAAAGCCGCAAGAATACCCGGCATTAGGAAAAGCCCCGGAGATTTCGCCATATAGCCGTTTACCTGTCCCTTCAGGTCCCAGTGGCAGGCAATTCTTTCCGGCATCTGCGGATAAAAATAAGCACTGACGCAGAACGCAACAAGCGCTAGGCCAACTGCCGCAAGCTCGCTTTTGGTTAGATTCAACTCTTTGGCCCCTTATCTGATGTAGTAACCCGATACCCGCCATTGGCCGTCGGAATCCAGCATCGGCGTGACGGTCTCGACGGCATTGGCCTTGTTTTCGAACGAGGTTTCAAATTGAATTATCACATACCGGCCGTCCGGCGCACCTGGCACCGCTGTAGTATATGTGCTGGTCATTAAATTTCTCGAAAGAACCTTGCCCAGTGGTTTGCGCACCGCTGGCAGAGAGCTCGTCCACTGCTGTTCACTCACATTGTTCCTGAAATACTCAGCGGCCTGTGCCCAGCTTTCGCTGTACTTACCTTCATCAGTCAGTTGCAGCCAGGATTCAGCCGACTCGATTGCAGCCGTTATTGTTCGCTCATTGGCAGGCGGATTATCCGCCTGCCCTGTTGTACCAACGTCATATCGTTTCAATATCTTTGGTAAAACAATCATCCCCAGCGCAACAGCAATCAGAATCAGCGTAAGAGTCGCGGTGCATTTGCTTAACAAGGGGGTTTTGGTGACACTCTCATCGCCCCCGACAAGCTCGGCATAATCCGAGGGAGGCCCCATCTCGGTAATAATCTTCTGAAAGCTATCCCAGGTCCGCTGCGCAGAACCAAGCTCGGCAAAACGTCTCTCTAAATGGCCGCCTACATCCGCTAAGATTTCGAAGCTGCGAGGATGTCTGACAGCCGATAACGTCTGCTCGACCCTTTTAAGATAATCCGCCTTGACCTCGGCCCACATCCGGCCCGCCTCGCCTCCTCCTCCGGACCCGCGCAGAACAGAATTGATGGCCTCGATGAGTAGTTGTGGTTCATCGGTTCCTATATGCAGTTTTTTGCCCGATTTGAGGACGATAGTCACCGCCTGCATTCCTGAAACGTTATACAACCAGCCATCTCCTGTGATGCGAATCCCCCAGCCGCAGATAATGCCCTTGAACGGCTGGCAATACGTAATCTGCTCAAGGGCGATTCTTTTGTGGAAAACCCCCGGCCCAAACCAGAATCTCAAAAAGTCGTTATCTATTTCAACAGTCAGCTTATAGGTGAAGACAAGACATAGCACACCGGCAACCCCTAATATCATCCCAAGGTGTCGCGGCCCATAGGCATAGGTAATAGCGCCGACCACAATCAAAACCAAGCTAAGAACTATTGATAAATATCCGGGTTGACTGTGCTTATATTGTGTATTCATAAAGCAGTTCCTTTCCTTATTGATTCCAAACTGCCGATAAGCTGGTCCCAGTGTTTGTTCATCTCCTCAAGGGCCTTCTGCCCCGATTCAGTCAGCCGAAAATATCTTCGCGGCGGCCCATCGGTGGAGGGCTCCGAGTAACTGGCCACAAGTCCATCAGTTTGGAGCCGGGCAAGAATCGGATAAATGTTGCCTTCACGAATCTGCAGGCCCTCGATGCGTTTCATTGTCTGCACCATTTCGTAGCCGTGAGAGGGGCCGCGATGCAGCAGGTTCAGCACGACGATATCCAAAAGCCCCTTACGAAGCTGAGTTTGCCAGTTTTCGAGATTCATATCCTTATTCAGCACCCAGTATTACCTGTGTTTATATCTTTCCAGTATACTATATAATAGCATACTATCCTGTCAAGAGGAAATTTTCAAAATTCCGTAAAAAAATCGCCAGCCAGTTGGCAATCATATAAGCGGTGGCTCAAATCGCAATAAGTCCTGTTTTTACCACTGATATGTGGGCAGCGTTGCATTTTGTAAACACCACCGTCGGCAAATCGAGCCCTTTGCAAAAGCATCATCGCGGCACGTATAAACAAAATAAAGACGGTTTAGGGGTGGTGATTGACCGTTGCTATTTGGCAACATCCGGCCCTAACCGGCAAATCACCTCTACTCCCGAAGATTCAGGCAAAACTCACGACTGATACAACAAACGTCCTTATTGGTGCATTCTTCGGCTGGGGGCACAATTTCAAATAACGTCCTCTAATAAATGCAACCAGGTATGAAGTTTGCACGTATTAAAGAATAGAAGGTACTAACCATCAAAACAGCCAGTAAGGGTAATTGCGCTTTTGCGAGGGACCTGTGATGGACGAAGCAAAACTGGCGGATGAGCTAAACGAGCTGGTTAAGCAGTTTGGAGGCGCTGGCGACCCCACATCGAGGCGCCTCACGGTGCTGGCAAAGCAGGCCGAGGCCAACCAAAAGGAGCTTCAACAAAGCGTTAACTGTCTGCGGGAATCGCTGGATTATTTGCGGGTTTGCATCAAATACCTGCTGCTGGATATCGAGGCCACCCGCCGGGAAAACGACTACCTGCGAAAACTCATCCAGGACAAAGACCAGGAAGAGTAATTTTTTGACTCCCCGCCAATATGGCCAGAGAGTGCGGACAATTTCATCTCAATTTGAACATACCAATATACAGCAATCACATATCAGTAACCGGTAGCTCATTATAGGCGGTTTTTTCGGGTGAAAAGGCGGATTTAGGCGGAAAGTCAGGCAGGATTTCTGTCGATAAAACAACAAGGTTTAAGACCGAAGGGCCGTTAAATGAACATCATTTTGGCCACGGCATAGAAATAATATAAGGGAAGGTTTCTATAACGGTTGCAGTTAGCCGTTGACAAAACTGACTCGTAAGGTAGAATGATTAATGCGGAGAGTAAAAGGGTTAAAGGCCCGGCTTCGCCAAAGGGCTTCCGACTTCGCTTACGCTACGCCGGACAAGTCGCCGAGGCGAGCGGATTAGTCAGCATCACAGATTGTTGAGGTAAAAGATGTTCGAGCGATTTACAGACAGGGCACGTAAGGTAATGGCGCTGGCCAATCAGGAGGCGCAGCGGTTCAACCACGAATATATCGGCACTGAACATATTCTTCTGGGCCTGGTCAAGGAAGGAAGCGGCGTCGGCGCCACTGTTCTGAAGAATCTCGACGTCGATATAAAGAAGCTGCGCTTAGAGGTTGAAAAACTTGTCAAGAGCGGCCCGGATATGGTCACAATGGGCAAGCTGCCTCACACGCCTCGCGCCAAGAAGGTAATCGAATACGCCATCGAGGAAGCAAGGTCGCTGAACCACAACTACGTCGGCACGGAGCATTTGCTGCTCGGTCTTCTGCGTGAGACCGAAGGCATCGCCGCACAGGTGATGATGAACTTGGGGCTTCGCTTGGAGGACGTTCGCCAGGAAGTGCTAAATCTGCTGGGGGCCGGCGTTGACAACGAACCAACAGGGCTTGATATGAAGATGGGGCCTACGGTAGCGGGGAAACCCAAGAGCAAAACCCCGGCGCTGGACAGCTTCGGCAGAGACCTCACGCAATTAGCCGCCGACGGCGAGCTCGACCCGGTAATCGGCAGAAAACGCGAAATAGAACGGCTGATTCAGATACTGTGCAGACGCACCAAGAACAACCCCGTGCTTTTAGGCGAGGCGGGCGTGGGCAAAACGGCAATCGTCGAGGGGCTCAGCCAGCAGATAGTCAATAAGCAGGTGCCGGAACTTTTGAAAGACAAACGCATCGTCGTGCTCGACCTTGCGATGATGGTGGCGGGGACAAAGTACCGTGGGCAGTTCGAGGAACGTATAAAGGCCGTAATCAACGAAGTAAGAAGGGCCAAAAGTGTCGTACTGTTTATTGATGAGCTGCATACGCTGGTCGGCGCAGGCGGCGCGGAAGGCGCAATCGACGCCTCCAATGTCCTCAAACCAGCCCTTGCCAGAGGCGAGGTGCAGTGCATAGGAGCCACCACGCTCGATGAGTACCGAAAGCACATCGAAAAAGACGGGGCTTTAGAGCGGCGGTTCCAGACCATAATCGTTGAACCGCCTTCAAAAGACGAGACGCTCGACATACTCCGCGGCCTGCAGGACAGATACGAAGCACACCACCGGGTCCGGTTCACCGATGAGGCCCTGTTCCAGGCGGTGGAGCTTTCGACGCGATATATCACAGGCAGATGCCTGCCCGACAAGGCCATTGACGTTGTCGATGAGGCCGGCGCCCGGGTGCGGCTCAAGAATATGACGCCGCCGCCTAATCTGGCGGAGCTTGAAGAAAAAATCGAGAAGCTCCAGCGGGAAAAGGATGAGGCGGTCCGCAGCGCCGATTATGAACGCGCGGCAGCTTTGCGTGACGAGGCGCAGCAACTGCTTAACGATAAGACGCAAATGCAGAAGAAATGGTATGAGGAGAACAAAGAGGCGACCGGCGTCGTCGACACCGAGGTAATCGCCGAGGTCGTCAGCAATATAACAGGCGTGCCGCTGACGCGTCTCGAGAAGAAAGAAACGCAGCGATTGCTCGAACTCGAAGCCGAGATACACAAGCAGGTCGTTTCGCAGGATGAGGCAATAGGAGCGGTGGCAAAGGCGGTTCGCCGCAGCAGAAGCGGTATGAAAGACCCCAACCGTCCGATGGGCTGCTTCATCTTCTTAGGCCCCAGCGGCGTGGGGAAAACCCTGCTGGCGCAGGCGCTGGCCGAATTTATGTTCAGCGACAGAAACGCCCTTGTCCGGCTGGATATGAGCGAGTTTATGGAGAAGCACAACGTCAGCCGGCTTGTAGGCGCTCCGCCGGGCTACATCGGCTACGAAGAGGGCGGACAACTCACCGAGAGAATCAGGCGCAGACCATACGCGGTACTGCTGTTGGATGAAATCGAAAAAGCGCACCCCGATGTCTACAATATCCTGCTGCAGATAATGGATGAAGGCCGGCTCACCGACAGCTTCGGCAGAAGCATCGACTTCAAAAACGTAGTCGTCATTATGACAAGCAATATCGGCGCCGAGCTGATTAAAAACAGCGGCGGATTCGGCTTTGGCAAGAAAACCGCCGAGGCGAACTACGAGAAAATGAAGGATATGCTCCACAAAGAGGTCGAACGCTGCTTCAGACCCGAGTTCCTCAACCGCGTCGACGACATAATCGTCTTCAAGCCGCTCACAAAAGAGAACCTGCAAACGATAGTCGATTACGAGCTTGTCAAGGTATTCAAACGGCTGACCGAGCACGGCCTCAAGCTGGAATTGGCCGAGCGGGCCAAGGAATTCCTCATTGAGAAGGGCTACAATCCCGAATTTGGTGCACGCCCTCTGCGAAGAGCCATTGAGCATTACATAGAAGACCCGCTCTCAGAAGCGGTGCTGCGGGGCGAGTTCAAGGGCAAGAACCTCATCAAAATCGACGTGCAGGACGAGGAGCACCTCAAGCTCGAAGGCGTCGAAGCGCCGCTCGTCTCGGCGAAGGTCGAGTCAAAAGCGTCAGCAATTGTTAAAAACGCCGAGCCGTAGCCGGGCAGCCGGCCAAGAGCGAAAAGGCAATTATCTAAACCGGGGCCGGATACCAAAGACCTCCTCGCCGAAAGCCAATCATTCCGGGGCCATTTCTGCTTTCACGACGCATTGCTGACGGGCCGGAAGCTTATCAAAATCCCCTTTATCCATCCACTCGACACGACCATCCAGCCGGAGCACAATCGCCCCAGGTCGGAAGAACAGGGAACGGCGTTTTTTTATCACGTACGCGAGAATCTCATCGGGCGGCGAATCAAACTTTATCCACTGCGCCCTGTAGTGCAGCGCGCCGAGGCGAACCTGACCTTCGAGCGACTCTTTCAGCCTATCTACATATGACTCAGGCGGCACTGAACCGTTCTTCTGCTTGTAGTCGCCAACGATTCGGCCCAGGTGTTCCATCGCCCGCATTGACTCCGAACGGTTCGTCCATCTTGACAGCTCGAACATAGCAACGGCTGCCACGATGGTTATCGCAGTCACAATCGTAAAATTTACCAGGACCCACTTCTGCTGTTTGTTCATAGCCGCACGCTTTCCGTTTTCGCTCTTGGCTCTATTCTCACTCTTCCATCTTGAACCGTCAATTTGCCTTCGGCAAACAGCCGAATCGCCTCCGGATATGCGAGACACTCCTGCTCAAAAACCCTCGCCGCCAGCGTCTCCGGCGTGTCGTCGTCCTTCACCGGGCAGCACCGCTGGACAATAATCGGCCCGTTGTCATACTCGTTTGTGCAAAAGTGCACCGTGCAGCCGCTCATTTTGCATCCCGCACGCAAAACCGCCTCGTGCACGTGATGTCCCCACATCCCCTGCCCGCCGAAGCTCGGCAAAAGCGCCGGATGTATGTTCATTACCTTGTTCTCAAAGCGAGGCGGAATCTTCCACAGGCACAACCATCCCCCCTGCACAACAAGTTCCACATTTGCGGTCGCAAGCTTCTGCTCTATCAGTTTACTGAATTTATCTATGTCGGGGTAATCCTTCTTGCGAATGATTTCGACGTTCAAACCGGCGGCCCTGGCTCTGTCAACCCCTGCCACGGTCGAACGCGAGCTTATCACGACGGCCACTTCCGCATTCAGCTTTCCTTGTTTGATGCACTCGACCAGGTTCATCAGCGTCGTGCCTCCGCCGCTTATCAGTACCCCCAGCCGAATCGGCCTTGCCTTTTTGGACTCATCAGCCCTTATCTCAACATCCCTTTCAAGGTCCAATGCCCGGTTTACAAGCTCATCCGCCCGCTTATTGTCCCCCCTGACAATATGCCGGACCTGCCAGCTTTCGAATTCGGCGAGCATTGCGACGGTTTCAGCAAAAAGTGGCCTGATTTGGTCGCTTTTTACCTTGTATTGCCCGTTTAGCTGCCTGACTAACAGCTCGCTATCGCTGTAAACAGTGATTTGGCTTGCCCCGAGTGATTTGGCCGCATCGAGCGCCTTGTGAATAGCCGTGTATTCGGCAACATTGTTCGTCGCTTTGCCTAAGAAAAACGCCCTGGCCTGTAACTGCCCGCCCTTCGCGTCAGCCAGCACATAAGCCGCGGCGGCGGGACCGGGATTGCCTCTGCTGCCGCCGTCAATATGAGCAATTATCCTGTCCGTCAACGTATCGTCTCCGCTTCCATTGATTATTGATAATTGATTATTTACACACAGCAGCCGCGGACTCAGCCGGGACCAATCATCAATCCGTTTTCTTACTCCTGCAAAGTGCTGAGCACGAGAATACGCGTGCAGTTGGGGCACCGTATTATGTCGTCTTTGGTCATAAGCTGATTGACGCACTCGTCCGTGACGCCCATAAAACAGC
>CAYUIL010000023.1:0-18208 GCA_964444715.1 uncultured Pirellulales bacterium
AAATATAACGGCCAGTATCTGTTTGGCGGAACAAACACCGGCTCATCGCCGTATGTCGTTGAACGCACCAACGGCGAAATCACCGCCGTAACCTATCAGGGCAGCCCGGAGAACCAGAGCATCAATGTGGCTCCCGGCGTCTCGTCCGGTGCGTACTATGCCGGCGAGGAGCTGTTCAGTTCGGACCAGCGCGCCACGCCGGTCTTTTCCGGCACCACCGGCGCCGCGGCAGGCACGGGGACCTCCAGTGTAACAGGCGATGTCTGGCTGACGGTAACTTTTGACGGCTCAAATTATCAACTTTCAATCGACGACGGCGCCAGCTATGTAACCGCGGACGGAAGCACAAATCAGGCCGTCACGGATTCCCGAACAGGAAAGGTCCTTTACGTGGACACAGCCGGCATAAACAGCACGGGTGTTGAGCTTGTCCGCGTCCCCGGAACCTACGATGTTTTCAGCGCCCTCATCAATGTCCGCGATATATTGAAAAATAACAGAAATTTGTCGGATGCGCAAATAGAGCAGTTGCGAAATGTCTCGATTAATTCGTTGGAAGAGGTGCAGAACCTCCTCGTCCAGAAGCAAGTTTCAATGGGGTCAAGAATGGGGTTTTTGAGCAATCTTAAGGATGGTCTTGAAAGTGTGAAGGCCAATACTGAGGACGAAACGACCCGGCTGCAGGAAGCCGATATCGCCCAGGTTGCCATAGACCTGTCACGCCACGAGGTATTGTATCAGATGTCGCTGGCGGTGGCGGGTAAGCTGATGTCTTTATCGTTGCTTGATTTTATCGAGTAACTGGCTTTGTGTGGCTGTGGAGGTGCAGGTTGTTGTTGGTTAGGAATGGCGATGTTCGATATTTATACAAATTTTGAAATTCGCCTCGTGATACCGCGGTTGGCGCTATCCGGCAGGGGGACGTGGCTTTGGGCACGCAGTTTGCACCATATTTGTTGGTCGCACTGCGCTTAAAGGACCTCTTAGGGGATTGTTGGAAACTAAATTAGGGAGCGCAAGAAAATGGAAATGATTCCAAATTATTATCAGAAGGGTTTGGAACTGGCCGAAGCAGGGCGGCACAAGGAAGCCCTCGAGTGTGTGCAATTGTATCTGAGCAACGCCCCTAATGATGCCCAGGCGATAAATGATGCGGGGGCGATTCTGCACTGTCTTGGCCGCAGCGACGAGGCGATAGAATATTTCCACAAGGCAAAGATGCTGGCTCCCGACTCGGCGGAAGTCGTCTGGAATCTGGTGGAGGCCTATCTTGCTGTAGGCAACGCCGGGCACGCAATCGGGCTTTTTGATGATATGGGTCGTAAGGGCATCCTCAATGCCGATGTGCTGAATAGAACGGCAAATATGCTGCTCGAGCAGGGCGATAAGGCCAATGCCCTTGAGACGCTGCTTCGTTCACTGCAAATCTCGCCCAATCAGGAAGTGCTTAAGCCAATGGTGGAGGTCGTCCGCAGCAAAAGGCCAAAGGTCGCCTTTTTCTGCGGACTACGCGGCGACGTAAAGTTCCTTAAGGAAATTTATGCTTTCATTGAGAGCAGATTTCCCGTGAAGTTCTTTGAAGGCAGTGACGTCGGCAGTATGTATGAGTTAATGAAGTGGAGCGATATTTCATGGTTTGAGTGGTGCACGGATATGGTGGTTGAGGCGTCAAAGCTGCCGAAGATATGCAAAAATATCGTTCGACTGCATGCATTCGAGGCATACACGGACTGGCCGGCCAAGGTGAAGTGGGAGAACATAGACACGCTTGTTCTTGTGGGCAATTCCTATATAAAAGATGCGTTGCTGCGACAGGTTCCGGCTATCGATACCCGCACGCAGGTCGCTACGATTCCCAACGGTGTAAACCTGGAGAAGTTCAAGTTTGTCGAAAGGCCGCGGGGCAAAAACCTCGCCTGCGTCGGCTATCTGCACGCCGGGAAAAATCCCATGTTTATGCTTCAATGTATGCAGAAACTTCATTATATTGACCCTCAGTACAAGCTGTTTTTCGCCGGTTTTTTCCAGGAGCGCCGGCTTGAGCAGTATATTCGGCATATGGTAAAGGCGCTCGACCTTACCGATGCGGTGTTCTTTGACGGATGGCAGGATGACATAAATACCTGGCTGCGGGACAAGCACTACATCGTCTCCACCAGCATAGGAGAAGGTCATCCGATGGGGCTTTTGGAAGGGATGGCCTGCGGCCTTAAGCCGGTCATTCATAACTTCCCCGGCGCAGACCAGATATTCCCGGCTGAATTTCTGTTCAACATCTCGGAGGAGTTTTGCCAGCAGGTTTGTTCCGAGCATTACGGGCCGCGACGGTATCGGAAATTTGTGGAAGAACAATATTCGCTCCAAAGGCAGTTGAATGCAATCAACAAACTCTTTTTGCGTTTCGAGGTCGAGATAGATGCAGGTAAATTGCCAATTGCCTGTGGGAATCAATTGCAGCCCTGCGATGCCAAATAGAAGCGAAAGCAAAAGCAGGCCTGTGGTCAGCGTCCTTTTGCCGACGTTCGACAGGCCTTTGTATCTGGCGCAGGCGATTGCCAGTGTCGTGCGCCAGAGTTACTGCAACCTGCAGATAATCGTGGTCAACGACGGAGGCAGGGACGTAAGCGACGTTGTTGAATCGTTCAACGACCCGCGGATAATGTTTATCAACAGGCGGCAGAATCGCGGCAAGCCGTTTTCGCTCAACGAGGCGATTGCACACGCCAGAGGCAAGTACATTGCGTATCTCGATGATGACGACGTATATTATCCTCATCATATTGAGACCCTCGTCGACGCCCTGGAAAACCGGACGGATTGCGGCGTCGCTTATACCGATTTGTATAAGGTCTATTGCAACGTTGCACCCGGCGGCGACCGCGTCGTGCTGAGCAAAGTCGTCGAAGTCAGCAGGGACTTCGACAGATTTGTGATGCTGTATTTCAATCACGTCCTGCACGTAAGCTGTCTTCATCGCAGGGACCTGCTCGACAAAACAGGCCCATACAACGAAGCGCTGAACGTCCTGATTGACTGGGATATGACCCGTCGGCTGGCGTTTTTCTCCGACTTCTGTCATATTCATCAGATTACGGGCGAATACTATCAGCCGGCGGGGGACAGCGACAGGATATCATTTCAGCGGCGAAAGAGCAAAGAAGAGTATGCCCGCAACGTGCTCACGATACGCACAACCAGGCCGGCCAAGCCCTGGGCCAAATTTGCCGATTTATCCTTGATTTTTTTGGCCGATAGTATCAGCCGGCAGGCGGGCGCCACCATAGGGCTTATCTGGCGGCATACCTTTTATCCTTACAAGCTGTATATGCCGCTGCCGGGCGGAGATTTTTCCTGGTTCAGCACCGATATGCCCAACATTGTTACGGTGCCCGTTGACCCAGCCACCACACAACTGCAGCGTATTGACAGGACCATTGCCGACTGTGAGGGTGACTATGTCGCCGTGGTGCCTGCCGGATTTCCGGTCCGCGATATGTGGCTGGAGGATTCCCTCTATGCGCTGCTTAATAGCGCCCGCGACTGCGAGGCGTTTGAGCTGGAGGATTCAACGCTGGCTTGCTGGGCGGTGGTTGCACGTAAGGACCATCTGTGCCTTGCCCGCAGCAAATACCCGCATTTGCCGATTCGCGAGGGCCTTATGGCCGCGGGTATCAACGTCAGGCGTTTGCAGCCGGATGAGATTCCGTTCCAATTCGACACTTTGCTGAAAAAAGCACGGGCGGAGGAGAAAAACGGCAGATGGAAACGGGCCGCGGAAATCTATGAGTATATCGGCGAACATTATGACAACCAGTTCTGGATGAAATCATTGGCTGCCGATGCTCTGTTCAATGCGGGCAATTTTGCCAAAGCAGCCGAGCTTGCCTCGTGGATAAACCAGCGACGTCCCACGGTGGAGACGTTATTGCTGGAAGCAAAACTTAAACGTAGGAGCCGGGATTTCAAAGCGGCCCTTGCGTTGCTCAAAGGAGCCGAGAGCGCGTTGACCGGCGAAGAATTGTCTGATACAGGGTCACCGGCGGTCGCAAACACATACAGTGAAATTCGATAGGAACCAGCAAATGTCCCAGGAAAGAGCCATTACAACCAGCGATTCACAGAACGAGATTACCGAGCAGCATAATTCGACTCAGCATTATGAGGTGCTGATGGAGCTGGCTGACTGCCTGACGTCCGTCGGCAAATATGACCAGGCGCAGCAGCACTATGAAAAGGCCGCCGTGCTTGACCCGGATGCTGCTGGTCCCTATATCGGGTTGGGGGTGGTCGCCCTGCAGAAAAGCTCGCTGGACGATGCCGAGATAGCTTTCAAGGTGGCCTGCCGGCTTGAGCCGAATTGCGCAAGGGCATACGCTGGCCGAGCGATGGTTGCTCAGCAGCGAGCGCATTACACGGAGGCGTTCCAAATGTACCTCGAATGTCTTGAACTTGAGAACGACAACCTGACCGCGCTGCTCGGGCTGTTTCAGACGTCCTGTCAGATGGGCTCGTTTGAAAAGATAATCCGCTACCTTCAGGTGTATCTCGATATGCACCCCGGCGACACATCGGTTATGTTCGCTCTGGCGGCTCTGTATATGAAAGACGGCCGACTTGCCGAATCTCGCAAAATCCTTCGGGATGTCCTCGCCCTCCAGCCGGAGCACAAAGATGCGGCAGACCTGCTCGAAGAGGTCGAACGCGGGCTTGCCCAGCGGGAGCAATCCGAGGTTGCCGGCAGATGAATGCAGACGATGAAATACGACTGCTGGCGGAGCTTGAAAATCTTCTGGAAAGACAGATTGAGCTTGCCCGGCGGGGCAGTTTCACGGGGCTGCATCAGTTGGCCGGTCGGTGCGAGCCGCTCGTTGCCAAGATAATGGCAGCCGGCCTGCTTGAAAAGCCCGACCATAAGGTACAGCGGGAGCGCTTGGCAAAACTCTATCGAGACCTGCAACTGATGCTTTCGGCGCAGAAGAATGCCGTCGCCGAACAACTAAAGTCGATTCGCAAAGGCAAAAGAACGCTGGCGACTTATCGCGGCAATATGTGGAGGCCAAATTGTGATTAACAGCAGGGCCATTTCAACTTTTAGCACCGAGTCGTCACCCGAGACGGACATTCGCTGCTCAATTATTGTGCCCGCAGGGGACGACCTTTCAATGCTCAACAACTTCCTGTTTTTTCTGAACCAGGCGCAGTTGCCTTGCGACTATGAAATCGTAATCGCTAATGACCGTGGGCTACATATCGACGAAAAACTGCTGGGTGGGTGTTCGCTGCCAGTGAAAATATTGAATCTCGATACCCATCTGAGCCAGGAGCAGTTGTTTAACAAAAGCGCAGTCGCAGTAAGAGGAAAGTTCCTGCTGTTTGTTAGAAAGTTTGTCAATTTTGATGAGCTGGTGTTGGAAGGGACTGTAAGGGACCTTGATGCATCCGGGGACAAAATCAGCGTCTCCGCAAACGGGAATTTTCTGCTCGCGGAAAGCTCTTTTTATATGTCGAACGAGATTATCATGCAAATCATCAAAGAAACCGACGAAAATACCCCCCTGGACCAAATCGTCGGCCTCTTCCAAGCCAGCAAACTAGCTGCACAATGGACGCCCCAGGACCAGCGGATGCTGGATTTCTATTCGCAATTCATATCCCCCGGCGATGTATGTTTCGATGTAGGGGCAAACATAGGCAACAGAACGAAAGTTTTCCTCAAATTAGGGGCCAAAGTAGTTGCCGTTGAACCTCAGGGCGACTGCGTAAAATGCCTCAAAGTAACTTACGGAAGAAAAGATAATTTTAGAATAATTCAAAAAGTTCTCGGAGAATCACAAGGCCAGGCGGAATTAATGGTATGTGACGCCAACACCATTTCATCCATGTCACGGGAATGGATTGACTCGGTCAAGAAAAGCGGCAGGTTCCGCAATTACTCCTGGGACAAAACACAAATCGTCTTGATGACCACGCTCGATAAGCTTGTTGAAGAATACGGAATACCGGCCTTTACGAAAATTGATGTAGAAGGCTTCGAATACGAAGTGCTCAAAGGATTGTCGCAGCCGTTGAAAGCCCTTTCTCTGGAGTTTGCCCCGGAGTTCATCGCCTCAACGTTTAAATGCATAGAACACCTTCAGTCGCTGGGCCGAATCCAACTGAACTATTCACTCGGTGAAACAATGCGGCTTGTTTTGGATAAGTGGATAAATCCGAAAGAGATGATAGATACTCTTAAAAATTTCAGATATGACAACAAGTCCCTCGGCGACGAGTCTTTCGGCGACGTATATGCGAAATTCCTGAACCAGTAAGCTCCTATGGATTGTTCAAGATGCTCCGTGACCTGCAAATAGCGTTTTCGACACAGAAGGATGCTGCCGAACAGATAAGGTCGGTTCGCAGGGGGAAAAGAATGCTGGCGGCTTATCGCGGCAATAGGTGGAGGCCAAATTGTGACTAACAACAGGGCAATTTCAACTTTTGATAATGAGTCATCACACGAAACAGACGTTCGTTGCCCAATTATTATGCCCGCAGGAAATAATCTTTCGATGCAGATAATATGAAATCCGACCTTGAGAAATTATATGAAGAAAACTTGGTTTGCCCTGAAAGCCGGGATGGCTTGGCAATAGCCAATCAAACAATCATAACTTCAAGTGGAAAGACATACCGTTTCGATAACAACATACCCTGCTTTTTGTCTTCATCTATCTTAACAGAGCATCAAAAGTCAGAGCTTGAATCTTCCAAACTGTATATCCAGGGTATCAAGAATAATACTAATCCGCTTTACTCTCCAGAAATGCCTTTTGTGCACCCTAAAGATAACTGGGGCTGGTCTGAAGAATGGCTTAACAGTAAAACCGTCCACTCTGATACGAAGATCGTTTGTATCTGCGGTGCATTTGGCGACGACTTGCCGCACGTGCACTCGGATTACAAGTTTAATATCGACCATCTGGCAAATGAGTATTGTAAATTGCTGCCGGAAATGCTGAAGGCAAATACACACCATATTGCCTGTACATCCGAAAATATGCCTTTCCGCGATAATTATGCGGATTTTGTCTATACCCGTAATGGTTTGGACCATGTATGCAACCCGATACAAACGATGAAGGAAATTTATCGTATTCTCAAGCCGGGCAGGAAATTGCTGATTGGGGTATATTTTAATTCTACATTTATCAATGCGTGTGAATCAAGTGTAATAGACAATGAGTTTATAGACAGGTGTATTAAGCCGATGTTTGAAATTGAACATCGCACTATACACGACACGCCACAGCAGGAAGTATTTGGAGGTGAAAAGACCGGCTTTATATACCTTGTTTGCCGAAAGCTGACCCCAAGTAACCTTTCGTTCACACAAGAGCAGATTCAGGCGGCAGGAAGTATCCTTTCGAACTTTCATTCTGCGTTATATTACGAAGCTCATAGACAATATGAAATTGCAAGAGACAGATACAGTCGTTTGCTGAAGATACAACCTGTTTTTACAACGGACGTATGGCGTATGATATATTCGCTCATTCGATTTTTGGGTATGACAGCTCCGGAAAAGCATAATGACTTGAAAAAAATAATTGTAAACCTGCTTGGTCACGACTCCTTTTGGGAGGAGATTTTAGATAAGACGACTCAGGATTATGCTATCACAATCAGCAATGACTTCATCGAGGATGACCCGGCGAATTACATTAAAATTCTCGATGTTCCAAATATTATTGAAGGATGGCGGGTTCTATGGTACCTGGCAAGGGCGGCACACAAAATCGGCCTAATTTCCGTCGCAGAACGACTGGCCGCCGCCATCATAAATCACGCGCCGGACTTTATAGATGCACGTTTGTTTCTCAAAAAGCTTGATAGCCCGGCTGCTGCAGGGTGTGATAGGTTTAGCGAAGTGTTTGGTTCAGCCGGTTCTGAGCCCAAATATGAAGAATCGCGAATATCCATAGACAAATTAAAACCTCAAACAGCGCGAGAGATTTGTACAAAACTTTTACCGGCCCAAACCGCTCAAGAGGCAGAGTTGGTTGAAGGTTTGAGAAAATCGTTTGCCGCTCTTCCGAAAATTGAGCGCAGAGATGCTTTTCCTTCAGAAGCGAAGTGGACAAGCCACATGAACCGCCTCCGTGAATTAGTGCTGAACGATGACCCGAGACGGTTCTTATGCTGGGATGTGATTAAAGGAACGATGTTTGTAGGATATGATAGTTATGTTGAAACTGAACTGGATTATCTGAAAACCCTTCCTGACTGGGATACTCGGTGGCGTGAAGCAATAAATGAATCTCCTGTAGGACATCCGCTTCCATATCCATCGTATCCGAGCAGCAGCGGCAACCTTATTACTCATGCTTATCATCTGGCACAGTTTGAAGAAAAAACAAAAACCCGCGTCAATGAAATGGACTATATCTTTGAGTTTGGAGGCGGGTATGGTTCCATGTGCAGATTATTTCATAATCTGTGTTTTCACGGGAAGTATGTGATATTTGATCTTCCATACTTTTCTGAATTGCAGCGATTTTACCTGAGGTTACTGGGTATAAGAATTCATACAATCGATACATTTGCGGAAACAAATAAAGGCGTGATTTGCATTTCAGATTTTGAGCGGCTTAAAGCGATTCTTCTGAGAGAATTTAAAGAATGTAACACAATGTTTGTTGCTACGTGGTCAATCAGCGAGACGCCGATTAATCTTAGGAATTTAGTTTTGCCGTTGGTAGCTGATTGCGAGGCATTCCTTATTGGTTACCAGCATCAGTTTGAAGAAGTAAACAACCTTGAATTTTTCAGTAAATGGAGAGAGAGTTTAAATGGTGATATTACATGGCATAATTGGCAAATCGGCCACATACCTGGCAATAGTTATCTTATGGGGAAACAATCGGATAGATTGTTAAAAGCGGATAAAATTAGGGGGAAGGAACGCGAGAAGCTCGATGAGATAGTCAGCTTGGCTTGTCAGGGGCAGACTCAAAGGACCGGTTCGGAACAAACGCCAACGGTTTCAATTTATATGGCGGTCCGCAACGGGGAGAAATACTTAAGCGACACTATTGAGTCCATACTGAACCAGACCTATGGCGATTTTGAGCTTGTCATAGTGGATGACGGCTCGAGCGACGGCACTGTTGATGTTGCAAAATCATATCAGAGCCGTGACGCGAGAGTAAAGGTAATCAGCTTACCCCACAAAGGAGTGGTAGGTGCTCGCAATAAGGCGATAGAACATACAAACCCACATTCCAGGTATCTGCTAAATCACGATGGCGACGACATATCCTTGCAGGGGAAGCTTGAGAAGCTGGTGCGGTATCTCGACGAGCATCCTCAGGTCGCAATTGTCGGCTGCTTTGCCGAGTATTTTGATGATGAGGGCAACAACAGGGGACAGCCGCCGGTCGAATGGCAGGTCGAAAGAATCCGTCAGACCTTTGGCCGGGTAAATTCAATGGTTCACAGTGCCTCGCTTATGCGGCGCCAGGTGCTTGTCAAGCTTGGCGGCTATCGCGAGGACTACCTGCCTGTTGAAGATTACGACTTTTTTGCGCGTGCGTTGCTGGCCGGGTTCAATCTCGCAAATATCCCCGAAGTATTGCACAAAATCCGTCTGCATCCCGCCAGCATCGGCAGCGTGCTCGCAGAGCCGGTGAAGGTCGCGGCCGACGGAGTGCGCCAATACTACATAGCGCAGCAGCAGAAACAGGCAGCCCAGCCCATCGCTGAACGGGGCTTGCCGAAGAGAACCTGTGGTTCCGATGATTCACTGAAGATACTCCACACGGCGGAATTCTACCACCCGCACATAGGAGGTGCTGAAATTGTGGTTCAGCAATTGTCCGAGCGCCTCGCAAGGCGTGGCCATAAGGTCACGGTTGCCACTACAAAGTTGCCTGAGCGCAAGGTCAGGGAAGTAAACGGCGTGGGGATTGAAGAATTTGACATAAGCGGCTCGTTGGTAAGGGGGACCTTGGGCAGCGATATTGCCCGATACCGGGAGTTTCTGCTCAAATATCCGGCTGATGTGATGATGAATTATGCCGCACAGCAGTGGGCAACCGACCTCGCGTTTGAAACGCTGGATTTAACGGGTGGTAGGAGGGTCAATATTATTGTTCCGTGCGGATATTCAGCATTAGAGGATGCCTGCACGTTGAGGCTTGTAAAATACAAGGATTACTTCACTCGTATCATCCCCACATATCTGCCTAAATACGATGCAGCTATTTATCATTCTGCCAACTATCAGGACTACCAGTTTGCGCAAAACTGTAATCTCACCAACAGTGTCGTAATTCCTAACGGCGTGTGCGAACAGGAATTTTCACAGGCATCCAAAGTCGATTTTCGCCGGAAATACAACATCACAACGAAATACTTCGGGATTTGTGTCGCCAACTTTTATCCCGGAAAGGGGCAGGAGAGGGTTATTGAATGCGTTCGTCAGATGAATCGACCCGATTTTACAATGGTCTTTATTGGCACCGAGGGCGGGCAATTAGCAAGGATTCGTCAGTTGGCCTCTGGGCTGAACGTCAAATTCTGCACTGGCATCGACCGACAGGACGTTCTGGCGGCTTACCATCAGGCCGATATATTTCTCTTTGGTTCTGAAAAAGAATGTTCGCCTCTGGTGATTCTGGAGGCCAAGGCGTCCCGACTCCCGTTCGTTTCCACGGATTGCGGCAACGTGCGGGATTGGTCGGGCGGCGTCGTTTGTGCACCTGAGAAGATGGCCGCTTATGCAAACAGAATTCTTGACAATGATGAGATTCGCAAAGTTCTTGCCTTGGAGGGCTTCAGACAGTGGAAGGAGGACTTCACTTGGGAATCGGTAGTCGACAGGTACGAAAAACTTTACCGGTTACTGCACCGGGAAAAGACCGGGTCAGGGGTTGGGAGAAAACGGCTTGTATCGTACGCCGGAGGGCCCAAACGACAGAACCAGGCCGAAACAGGCATCACCGCCCTGATATTCAGCAAGGACCGCGCTATGCAGTTGCAGGCGACAATTGAGTCGTTTATCCTGCAGTGCCGGGACAACGACGCCGCTGATATCGTTGTGCTGTTCAAGGCATCCGGTGCAGTGCATCAGAAACAGTATGACGAATTGAAGAAAAACTTTCCCGCCGTTACTTTTATCGAAGAAACCGACTTCAGGCAGCAGGTTCTATCGGTGGTTGAACGTTGTAAATATGTGCTGTTCCTGGTTGATGACAATATCTTTGTCAAACCTTTCTCGCTCAAAGACATCATTGCTGCTCTCGGCTCGGAGAGAAAGGCAGTTGGATTTTCTCTTCGCCTCGGCAAAAACACTCATTATTGCTATATGCTCAGCTCCCCGCAGAAGCTGCCCTCATTCGAGTGCGTCCGGGAAGGGGTATTGAAATATTACTGGCCCGGCGCAGAGCGCGACTTTGGCTATCCGCTTGAGGTCTCAAGCTCTGTTTACCGCTCGAACGAAATTTTGCACCTGCTCAATCAGGTCGAGTTTTCGAATCCTAATACTCTCGAAGGTATGATGAGCCGAAGCTGGAATGCTTTCGCTTCGGCGGTTCCGTTTTTGCTGACTTTTGAAGAGTCCGTAACGTTCTGCAACCCCGTAAACGTCGTCCAGCACGTTTATGAAAACAACAAGTTTGGCACAATCCACAATTATACGCCTGAGCAGTTGACGGAATACTTCTTTCGCGGTATGGCGGTAGATGTGCAAAAATACGCCGGCCTCACGCCTAATTCGGCGCATCAGGAAGTAGAACTATATTTCAAACCTGCTGACAGGGTAATTTCAGAAGCACAAGCGGCCAGGACCGGCTGCGAGCACCAGGTCAAAACCTCGAAACCAAAATTCTCCATAGTGATGGCAAATTACAACAACGGCAGGTACATAAGCCAGGCCATAGAATCTGTGCTAAATCAGACGTTCACGGACTGGGAACTAATCATCATTGAGGACGGTTCGACGGATAATTCTCCCAATATTATCGAAAAACACCTTGATGATGTGCGTATAAGACTGCTTCGGCACGGGGAAAACCGTGGTTACACTGCCGCACTAAAGACGGGTATCGCCAATGTGCGGTCGGAATATTTTGGTATCTTGGACAGCGATGACTGCCTCCTGCCGCATGCAGTGGAAACTATGCATGCATATCACATTAAATTTCCCGGTTGTGGGCTTATATACTCGCAATTTGCGTACTGTAATGAAGACCTCACACGAAGATGCATGGGCTTCTGTGATAAAATACCAACAGGCAAGACAGCCCTTGACGTAAATGTCGTTAGTCATTTTAAAACCTTTAAGTTGAATGACTATCTAAAGACATCAGGTTACGATGAGAATATCCTATATGCCGAAGACGTTGATATCGTCTACAAGATGGAGGAAGTGGCCGGCCTGAAATTTGTAGACGAGTGTCTTTATCTGTACAGGGAGCTGCCCGCCTCGATTTGTCATTCCAGGAGCAGGATTAATGTTGCAATAATGTCAAGAGCAAAGGCAAGAATAAACGCTCTAAAGAGAAGGTGCGTTGTTTTAGCTGAGTCAGGCAGTAAGAATTTCGAGGATTTGTTCGCCCAAGCCATTAAACAGGCAAGAGAATCTCATAAAGATGTTGAACAGTATTTTGTATTACTGGCAAAGCTGTATGAAAACAATCTGTTATTGTCGGATTCAAGCCTTCCTGTCGATGTTAAAAGCCGGGATGACGAGAACAAACTATTGTGGCTTGCTGCCAAGGTAAACATAAAGTTTGACAAGCTGTTTGAGCTGCTTGCAAGTCAGAGACAAGCAGTGAGACAACCGCTGGTTACCGTATATATGGTAACGTATAACGCACAAAAGTTTATCGCCAAGGCCATCGATTCTGTCTTATCGCAAGTCTATAAGAACTTCGAATTGTTGATTGTTGACGATGGCAGTACCGATGAAACAAGCGGGATAATCGCCCCGTATTCAGACCCGAGGATACGCTATATTTATAAAGAGCACAAAAATTGTGCTTCGGGGAGGAACAGAGCGATAGCCGAAGCAAAGGGTAAATACGTTATGGTCGTTGATTCGGACGATTTTATTGCTCCGGATTATATTGAGAAAATGGTGGCTTTCGCTGAGAAGCATCCGCAGGTAGATTACTTTTATCCCGCCCAGCTTACTCTTGTGAATGAATCCGGTGACCCAACGGGCCAACAGTGGAACTATATGGACTTTTCGGATAACACTATTCTTCCGGCATTCCTGTTTAGAAACTGCTATGGGCCGATTCCAAACCCGGGTAGCTTGAAAAGAAAGACCCTGTTTGACAAGGTCGGATTGTATGATGAGGTTGATACTGTCGAGGACTTTGTGTTTTTGTGCAAAAATGCCCTGAAGATAAATTTCAAAAGAGTTGATGAGCATTCGATGTATTTTTACAGAAAGCATCGGCAAAACACTTCTATGAAGTTTGAAATAAGAAATCGGATTATGGCCGACGTGCTCAACGAGATGGTCTCGATTTATCCGGATGAAGTGTTATATCCGCAAATTGCGGATATAAGTGATGCCGCTTTGAGAGAGCGGCGGTACTATGAATATGTGGTGGAAACTTTTTGCAGGCATTCCAACGGCCCAATGGTCCAATTCGGACACTATTTTCAAAAATATGCGGCTCATTACAGGTCGAAGCTGTTAGGAATTGCCGGGCAAAAACAGTTGGTTCCAAAATGAAATAGCACGCCGCGCGAACTTTTTTTATTCCGGGCCGCCCGTCCGGTTGGCTGCCGACTGGTCTGAGTTTGGAGTATTGACTATGCGCGGAACCGCTAAACAAATCGCGACTTCTCTCGATAATAAAATAGCACGGATGATATGCGCTAAAAGCGGGGATGCGTCTTATAAAAATGCGATAATATGAAAGGAAGCGGCGAATAATGGCTACCATAAGCCTTCCAGGGCTGTTGTCCGGCATTGATACCAGCACGCTGATTGCACAGCTTATGGCCATAGAAAAGCGGACGCTCAATATTTACCAGAATCGCATCGAGAAATGGGAGCAAAAGAAAACCGCGCTCAACGACATCGAAAGCAAATTAAGCACGCTGAGGTCTACCGTCCGCGCCTTGTCCGACGCCAACCAGCTCCGTGCCTTCAATGTTGCTTCCAGCGATGAGGACATACTTACTGCCGAGGCCACAAATAGCGCCTTTGAGGGCAACCACACCGTTGTAATCAATCAATTGGCGACAGCCGACCGCTGGGTGCATACCGTCGGCCTGGAATACGCCGAGGATTACGTCAGCGACCAGCCCGGCACATTCATTTACTCCTACAACGGCAAAGAGGCCGTCATCACGACCACTGCCACCACCACTTTGGAAGACCTCGTCGGCTTAATCAACAACGATGCCGATAACCCGGGAGTGACGGCGTCTTTGCTGAACTACGGCGGCGCTTATCATCTCGTCCTCAGCGGCAACGACGCCGGCTCCGACTATCGGATATCCGTCAATGACCACAGCATGGAGGTTTTGCAGGCAGACATCGCTTTCACAGTCAACTCCGACAACGCTACTCTAACCACTCGTATTGCCCAGCTCGACCAGTTTAAAGATCCCTCTTTCCAAAGCGGGGAGATTATAAAAATCAACGGCACCGACCATTATGGTAACAACATTCCAGAGGTCGACCTTACGCTGACCGAAAATACCAAATTGAGCCACCTGATTGACAAAATCAAACAGGCCTTTGGTGATAATGTCAAGGTGACTCTCGAAAACGGCAAAATCGTCGTCGCTGACAATCTCGCCGGCGACAGCGACCTGTCGATTACACTGACCAGCTCTGTCGGCGGGCGGACACTTCCAGAGATGGACGTCTTGACCGAGGGCGGCACAGAGGGGATACTGCCTGGTTTTACTCCCTCCGATTTCACAGGGAGCCAGGTCGCTCAGGATTCCAAAATCAAGGTTGACGGCTACCCATCAGACGCGGTTTCCGAAGTCCAGGAAATCACAGGTGCGGTCGCAAGCGGCCAATTCACTCTCAATTACGGCGGCTATACCACCGCAGCGATTGACTACAATGCAGACGCTGCAGACATCAAGACCGCTCTCGAAGCGCTGCCAGGCGTCGAACTCGATGACATAGCTGTCAGCGGCTCGGCCTCCGGCGGCGACTTGATGTTCACCTTCAAGAACACCCTTGGAGATGTCGATTCGATTCTCATTAACTCTTCCAATCCCGACGTTACCATTACCGAGCAAATAAAGGGCGTTGATGAGTGGATAAACAGAAGCTCAAATACCATTGATGATGTCCTCTCCGGCGTGGCGTTTCACCTGCACGATGTCACCGATTCAAGTGGCGAGGAGATAACCCTCACTCGCAACATTGCATCGGTAAAGGAAAAACTCAGTGCAATGGTCGATGCCTACAACGCTGCCGTGTCATATATGAAAGAAAAGACCGGTTACAACGATGTCCTCAAGACCGCAGGCATACTAATGGGGGACTATGTCGTCAGCACCATAAGAAGCCAGCTCTATACCCCGCTGATAGCACAGACCGCCGGCTTCATACAGGACGTAGATAGTTTCCTGATGCCGGGCCAAATCGGACTCCAGCTTGAGAGCAACGGCACGATTAGTTTCGACTCGAACGCCTTCGATGAGGCAATATCAAAGAACTATATGGGCGTCCTTGCCGTAATCGGTGCAGCCAAAACCGGCAGCTCCGACAGCAACACTGTCCGGTTCTACGGGGCCAGCGACACATACACGACTGCCGGCACATACGATGTCGAGGTAACAATAGTCGGCGGCAATATAACAGATGCAAGAATCAAGCTGTCCACCGATTCGACGTGGCGTGACGCAACATACAGCGACAATATCGTTACAGGCGACAGCAGCTTCGATGAGAATGGCGCCCCGGTTTATCCCGAAAACGGATTGCAGCTCAGCGTCGATTTAAGTCAGGATAGCCCGCCGGGTGAACCTTTTTCGGCAACCGTAAGGGTAAAGCAGGGTTTCGCCGGCGCGATGCAGGATGCCCTCGATAGAATATTGAAGACGACCACCGGCGTTATCGACATTGACCAGGAACACATTGACGATACCATAAAGAGTCTGCAGGACAGAATCGATGAAGAACAGGCCCGGCTCGACCGCAAACAAGAACAACTGGTTGCGAAATTTGCGCGTATGGAAAAGACCTTGGCGCTCTTGCAGAGTCAAATGTACGTTCTGGGCCTCAGTTCTTAAAGAGCCGATTGTCATCAATTGTTTATTTTCTTCTTCTCCGCAGCCGGTACAGCATCGCCAGAACTTCTGCTACCGCCACATACAGACCTTGCGGTATCGGCTCGCCGATTTGAACGGTTGAGAATATCGTCCTGGCAAGCTCGGGTCTGCGGACAATCGGGACCCCATACGCTCGCGCGATTTCCATAATCTTTTCGGCCAAATGGTCGGCGCCTTTTGCCAGCACCACGGGCGCATCCATCGTCGGCTGGTCATATTTGAGTGCGACAGCCACGTGCGTCGGGTTGACCAGAACAACCTTGGCCTTGGGCACCTCCTGCAGCATCCGCTTCATACTCATCTGAAGCTGAATCTTGCGGATTTTGGCCTTGACCTCAGGTGCGCCCTCGGTATCTCTGTGCTCCTCCTTGACTTCCTGGCGGGTCATCTTGAGGTCTTCGATATATCGCCATTTCTGATACATCGTATCCGCGATGGCCAGTGCGAGCAGGGCTAAGCATACGCGGATGCACAGCCCGAATATTATACTGGCGATAGTGACGATTATTTGTTCCGACCAGGCCCATCGAAGGGTCGTCAGCGTGTTCACCTGGTTGCTCAGGTAGACCCAGACAATTATTGAGATAACTATCAGCTTGACTATTGACGCCAGCAGCTTGACCATATTCTTGCCGTTAAAAAGCTGTTGCAGACCGACAGCCGGGTTTATCGCATCAAATTTCAGGTTGATTGCTTCCGGGGCAAAGTTGGGGCCGCTGACGGCCAGACCTGCCGCAATCGCCCCCGCGGTCATCGCAGCCAAAATCGGCGTAATGATGAAAATCAAGTCGGTAATCTTGGCGTTTATGAAGCTGATGAATGTGTCGCTGTTGGTAAAAACCTGCGTCTGGCAGGAAAGGCCCTCCCTGGTCAGTGCAGCCGCCCAACTCGCCACCCAGTGGGACAGTATCGCCAGTATCCCGATAAGCGCCAGAAGTGTTGCCACCGACCCCGACTCCTGGCTTTGCGGCACTTTGCCTTTGCCCCTGGCCTTTTGCAGGCGTCGCGGTGTTGGTTG
Source organism: uncultured Pirellulales bacterium (assembly GCA_964444715.1). GTDB lineage: Bacteria > Planctomycetota > Phycisphaerae > Sedimentisphaerales > Anaerobacaceae > Fen-1362. The sequence continues at coordinate 17,321 of CAYUIL010000023.1, forward strand.
TTCCGTCCTTTCTGCCGCTGGCTGTTCGGGCATATTGAATCCCTGATAACTACGCGATTAAAACTCGTCCCTGCCTTTCCTGTCTGACTCAGAGCATCGTTCACAAAGGCAGCATCTTGGCCATCAGTTCGGCCATTTCGCCGACAAATCCGTCGATGAAGGGCACGAATACAGCCATCATCACAAGGCCAAGGACTATTCTCAGTGGAAAACTGATAAAAAAGATGTCCATCTCCGGAACTGTCCTCGCAAGAATTGCCAGTGCAGCCAGCAGCACCAGCATCGCCGTCAGTATGGGAGCAGCTAATTGCAGTCCGGCTATCAGCATCATTGAAGTCGCCTCAAGCATATTGCCGGCCAAAGCGGCCATAGTAGGTATCTTCCCCGGCGGGAAAAGCTCGTAACTGCGCTGGATGACCTTTATCAGCAGGTGGTGCCCGTTGGCCGCAAGAAACGCTATGACGAATATCATCTCCAGCAGTGTTGCCAGCGGCCGACTTTGCTCTCGTGTCAGCGGGTCTAAAATCTCGGCCATCGACAGGCCCATCTGGTCTTCCACTATTCGGCCGCTGACTTTGACCGCGGAGAACAGGATGCTTGCGATTGCCCCAAGGGCCAGCCCGTACGTTGCCTCACAGCCCAGCAGCAGCATTACCTGCAATGCCGAGGAGTGCTGAACGGCAACAGCGGGCGGATTTGTCAGATAAAAGAAGATAGACAACAGCACCGTCGCCGCGACCTTTATCGTCATCGGAATGGTTTCCCACCCGAATACCGGCACAACAAGGAAAAAGGCCGAAATCCTCGTCAGCACCATCGCAAAGCACAGCAGCTTCTCAGTCAGCACGTCCACGGCTTAGTGTCCGATGTTCTGGATATATGCGAACA
>CAYUIL010000024.1:0-18065 GCA_964444715.1 uncultured Pirellulales bacterium
TTCGCACGACCCCGGTGAGATGCGAAAGAGAATCCATCAGAAAACCGCGCCTTCCGAAGAGCAGCCGTAAAATTACTGAGTCGTGGATTCAAAGGTTGTCCCCCGAACCCTTCACCACCTGCCGTCAGTAGCCAAAGCGGCAGGCGTAGTGCCTGTAAAAAAGTCCTATCGACCGCATAGCGATAATCGCAACAACCTGCTCCGCCAGATTCACCGACAGTTTGCCCGCGATGGTCAAAACCGGCTCTTTTGCCATTGGTGCGTATTGTTTGGTATTTACCTCAATAAAGCAGGCGGCGGCAAGAAGCCCGACTGTGACCATATAGGGGATAAACGCCCGAAAGGCGGGAACGAGCAGACGGTCCAGACGTAACAACTCAGGGATGTCTTCAATAACCGCCGCAGTCAATATGGCCATCGGAAACAGAAAAAGTCCCGCGACAAACAAGAACCGCAGAACCAGATTCAAAGTCGTTCTCGTTTCCCATATATTCTCCCAGGTGACGCCCTTATCTTTGAAAAATGCAAGGGCAATTATGAACGGAAGCTGCACGATGAAGGCCGCGAAGACAAAGACGAAAATCGGCTTGATTATGTGCCACAAAGTCCTCGCCTCGATATCGGGCAGCTTATCGCCGCCAACGGCTGTCTCACAGATAATGTTCAGATAGAACCCGAAAAGATACCCCCACACGGCAAAGTACATTACACAAGCCAGGCAGCAGGCGCCTGCCGAGAAGAACTTAAAGCATACGGCGGCGGCCACAAACACAATCGCCGGCAGATTGTCCTTGTCTAAGAATATCTTCCAGCTATCGAGGAACACCGCGCGATAAAATCCCGGCTGGGGCACTTTCGGCTCGACCTGCGGTTCAACTTTCTGAGGTGTTTGGCCGCTTTCTGCAGGTATTATCAGTTGCTGGCCGCAGTTCAGGCACCTCGCGGGCTTGCCGGCGTGTTTGTCGGCAAACGCTATGAGCGAGCCGCACCTGGGGCAGTTGAACCGTATGGACATTTTTGACCTTACTCGCGTCGCATCGCGTCCACGAAGCTTTTGAGGTCGTTGGCCCACTTCTTCGCTTCGAGCAGGTCAATCTTGTCCTGCTTCACGAGTGTCGCAAGGTGTCTTTCCATTGTCGTCATCTTTTCGTCCGGCTTGTTTCCGGTTTTGGTTTGAAGCTGCGAGTATATCTGCTCGACTTTGCCCGTCCTTATCAGGTTGGCACAGGCATAGTTGTTGTTGTTGAGTATCTCCATCGCCGCGATTCTTCCGGAGCCATCCTTTCGCGGTATGAGCTTCTGGCTGATGATATATGCAAGCCCCAAGGAGAGCTGGTTGCGGACCTCGTTTTGCCTGCCCGACGGAAAGTAGTCCAGCACCCGCGTTATCGTGCCTGTGGCGTCTCTGGTGTGCAGGGTTGAAAAGACCAGGTGTCCGGTCTCGGCGGCCATAAGCGTCATCGATATGGTCTCGATGTCGCGCATCTCGCCTACGAATATAATGTTGGGGTCCTCGCGCAGCATCGCGCGCAAACCGACTGCGAAGGACTTTGCGTCCCGGCCGACCTCCCGCTGAGATATCATACTGTGCTTCTGCGGGAAAATGTATTCTATGGGGTCTTCGAGCGAAATCATTCGGCAGGCCCGCTTCTCGCTTATGCGGTCTATCAGGGACGCGATTGTTGTTGATTTGCCGGCTCCTGTAATACCCGTCACAAGAACCAGTCCATGTTTGCCCTCGATGATGTCCTCCCAGACGTTGTTTGGAAAACCGATTGACTCGAGCTTTGGGATGTCCAACGACAACGCTCGTATCGCTGCGCATATACCGTCGTTTTCGCGGAAGACGTTTATGCGGAACTGCAGCGACCCTATCCGGTACGAACAATCAATGTTGTACTCCTGCTGATACTTGCGGATATTGTCGTCGCTTAAAAGCGGCAGTATAAGCTTCTGGGCCACTTCGGGCGTGACGGGTGGGCCTTCGAGGTATGTTATGTCGCCGTCGATTCGGTATGCCGGCGGAGTGCCGACCTTGATGTGCAGGTCCGAGACCCGCATCACGCCCTTTTTCTCAAAATACATTAGCAAATCATAAATACTGAGCGGCCCCATATTCTCGGTATGGTACACTTTGGCCGTCACCACGTATCCTTCAGCCATATTTGCCTCTCATTTCCAGCCAAATTTTCTGCCCCGCGTTATCGCCGGCAATAGTATATCACCGAATTTGCCCTGGGGCAAACGGCGTTGATAATTGATGATTGATAATTACTGAATGATGATTGATAATTGACGCGTGGGTATGGAAATGACTGATATGACGGCAAAGACCGAAACTCGCATACCTTTGAGCAGAATCCAGAAGCTCATCGGTCAAAGGATGCTTGCGAGCAAGCAGACCAAGCCCTGCTACTATATGGGGATAGGGGCCGACACGACCGAGCTTATGGACAGTCGCCACGAATTGAAAAAGCAATTCGGCGTCAAAATCACATCCAATGCCTTCTACATCAAAGCCCTTGCCCTGGCTGTTAAAGGATTTCCGCTTATGGTAGGCACACTGGAAGGCGACAACATCCGCATCGCGGATTCAATCAACGTCGGCTTTGCTGTAAGCGCACCGCAGGGGCTTGTTGTGCCCGTGGTGAAGGAGGCCGACAAAAAGACACTTGCCGAGATAGCTACCCTTGAAAAAATTCTTACCGACAAGGCCAGAAGCAACAAACTGACTCTCGATGAAATTACCGGCGAGACAATCGGGCTGAGCAACTTAGGCGTTTATGATATTGATTCATTTATCGGCATTGTTCCGCCGCCTGCGACGACGATTTTGGCCGTCGGCAACACCTTGCGCACCGCTGTGCCAAAGGATGGCCAAATCGTTATCCGCAAAATCACCGACCTGACGATAGCCGTGGATTCAAAGGTCGTTCCCGAACCCTGCGCCGCCGAATTCCTGGCCCGAATCGCAGAACTTTTACAAAAACCACAGCAGTTGATATGATTCACCGCATTATGAGGTTCTCTATCGGAGCATATTTATGAGGTTCTGCTATGCCTGCGATGAATATAGTAAATAAAAATGTTACGCGAATGACTGGTTGTGCATTAACGATTTGCTTTGTGGTCCTGGGATTATTGTTGTCGGCCGCACGGGCCGACCAGACCGATTCGGCGGCTGCCGTTGATGGCTGGGTGAACCTGGCCGGCCAATGGCGTTTTGCGCTGGACCCGAACAATGCAGGATTAAAAGAAGAATGGTTCCTAAAATCTCTCGATGACACTGTTCAACTGCCCGGCACCACCGACAAAAACCGCAAGGGCCCGCCCAGCAACGACCACCAGACAGCTCACCTGACCCGCCTTTATCCCTTCGTCGGCTCCGCCTGGTATCAGCAGGATATCGTCATCCCGCCTGACTGGACGCACAAACGCGTCGTGCTTTTCCTCGAGCGTACCAAGAACAGCCGGTTTTGGGTCGACGGCAATTGCCTCGGTTCACAGAATTCGCTCGTGGTGCCTCACGTCTATATGCTCGGCGCTCCCTCGCCGGGTCGCCACCAGTTGACCCTGCGAATCAACAACTCGGAATATCCTCCCATCGGCGACGCCCACCAGATTAGCGACCATACGCAGACCAACTGGAACGGCGTAATCGGGAAAATCGGTCTGCTCGTAACCGACCCGGTCTATATCGATGACGTTCAGATTTATCCCGACCGCCCCGCGCGCAAAGTCCGCGTCCGCGTCGAAGTCGGCAACATAACCGGCCTGCGGGCTAATGGCACGCTGACGATAAGTGCCGCCGGCGAAGATGCAAAACCACAGGGCGAGCCGGTTTCGATTTCCTTTCCAGTCGCCGACAAACGCGCCATCGTGGAAGTCAACTGCGCCCTGGGCGATACTGCACGATGCTGGGACGAGTTCTCCCCTGTGCTTTACAAACTCACCGTTTCTCTCAACGGCTCAGCCGCGGACCTTAAACTAAGTGACCGCCGTGAAATTAACTTTGGCCTTCGCGATTTCACCGCCGCCGGCTCAACGCAATTCCGCGTCAACGGCAAAACAACCTTCCTGCGAGGCAAGCATGACGCCTGCGTTTTCCCACTTACAGGTTTCTCCCCGATGACCGTCGACGGCTGGCTGAAGGTCTTCAACATCGCCAAATCATACGGCATAAACCATTACCGTTTTCATACCTGGTGTCCGCCAGAGGCCGCCTTTGTGGCCGCCGACCAGTTGGGCATATATATGGAGCCGGAGTTGCCCAACTGGGCCGCCTTCGGCGACCCCAACCACGATGACTTCTGCCGCGCCGAGGGCGAACGAATCCTCCGCACATTCGGCAATCATCCCTCTTTCGTAATGCTCGCGCTCGGAAATGAATTGGCCGGCAAACAAGAGCTGATGGCAACCTTCGTAAGGCACTTCCGCGAAACTGACCCTCGCCATCTTTACGCCCAGGGCACCAACAACTGGTTTGGTATGGTGGACCCAAACGATGATTTCTGGGTGAGCTGGCAGGTTCGATGGCAGAAAATCCGCGGCTCCTACGCCGCGGTCGATGTTCCGCTGGGACATATCCAAATCGGCCCGCCGACAACTACAAAGGACTACACCCGCGAAATAGCCGGCATTACCGTTCCGGTCATCTCCACTGAAATTGGCCAATATCAGATATATCCCGACTACCGCGAAATCGACAAATACACAGGCGTTCTTCGCGCGCGCAATCTGGAGGCCTTCCGAGACCGTCTCAAACGACACGGTATGCTCGACCAGGCCGAAGATTTCCGCCGTGCTTCAGGCGCTCTTTCCGTCATCTGTTACAAAGAAGATATTGAGGCCGCACTGCGCACACGCGGCTTCGGCGGCTTTCAACTATTGGACCTGCAGGATTTCCCCGGCCAGGGCACCGCTCTCGTCGGCATCCTCGACGCCTTTATGGATTCCAAAGGTCTCATCACGCCAGCCAAATGGCGCGAGTTTTGCTCCGAAACCGTCCCGCTTGTGCTTATGAGCAAATTCACCTGGACCAATAACGAAACCTTCACCGCCAAAGCAAAAGTCGCTAACTACGGGCAATCCGATATCACGGATGTCGTTGGCATATGGACGCTTAACGATTCCAATGGGCGCACCGTCACTTCAGGCCGACTCCCCGCCCAAAATATCCCGCAGGGTTCGCTTGTCTCGCTCGGTGACGTTAATATCCCCCTGAAGGATTTTTTATCGCCGGCCAAGCTCGAACTAAAACTTGCCCTCGACGGCACGGGTTTCACCAACTCCTACGATATTTGGGTGTACCCCGATGTTGTCGATACCGCTGCCGGCAAGGTCGTCGTCAGCCGAAAACTCGACGATGCCGCTCGCAAGGCGCTTGCCTCAGGCCAAAGCGTCCTGCTTCTGCCTGAACCTAACGACCTGAACAACAGCATCGAAGGTGCATTTGCGCCGGATTTCTGGAATTATGGAATGTTCAAAAAAATCGCCGAGGAAAGGAAAATGCCCGTCGCGCCGGGAACACTGGGTATCCTGTGCGACCCGAATCATCCCGCGTTTGCCGGCTTCCCGACAGATTTCCATACCAACTGGCAGTGGTTCAACCTGCTCCGCAACTCACGTTCAATGATTCTCGACGCAATGCCCACTGGCTTCAGGCCGCTCGTCCAGATCATCGATAACTGCGAGCGGGCGCAGAAACTCGCAGCCATTTTTGAAGTGAAGGTGGGCGAAGGCAAGTTGCTCGTTTGCTCCATTAATCTTCCTGCATTACAGGACAAACCCGAGGCCCGACAGTTGTTGCACAGCTTGCTGAAGTATATGAACTCCGACCGGTTCGCCCCCGCCACAGCCGTGGACGATGCCACCCTTCAACGCATCCTTCAATAGGAATTCTGTTTAGCCCTTTAACCCGAAAGGCGTTAGGTGGGCTGTCCCTCACAAACCCCGCCGCTAAATTCCTGTCCAGAGTCGTAGAATTGTTGCAAAACCCGCATCGCCTTTAGTCACAGAACATACTTTGGATTTCCCTACAGCCATTTCCTAATGCGCTGTGCGATTTCGGAAATGCCGTCTAAAGAATCCTTTAGCAGTGCGAGCGCAGATACATTAATTCCTTCAAAGCGGAAATCCACCCATGTTACCACCTCAACTGTTTGCGACGGGTGGGGAGTAGGCAATTGAGTAATGGGATTGACCGGTGCGCCACCTATGCGTACTCCGGAGCCAAATCTAACAGAATCAGGATTCCAATTAACTTGTCCGCTGTTGAACTTTACATTTACCCGTTTTGTCTCGGTTCGTGTTTGCTCGATTAGTCTCCCATGTTTGTTTTCATTGTTGACTTTGTTGAAGTGCTCCAACCATTCGCAATCTTTTTGATACGGTTGAATCGACTCCAGATAAGACCACAACTCAGGACAAGAATTTTGTAAACCGGGGTACCATTTCGCACATTGACCATTGAATGAGACCGTATTGGGGAGAATTGGAAAATAGAATCGCCCGTTTGATTTTTGTAGCGAGCAGTGTTTGTCTCGAATATCATTAGCGAGGTAGTCCAAGACAGACCGGAGGTTGCCAACCAGATTTTTAATGTCGATTTTCAAATCAGCAGAAACAGTCTTTTCATGTAAGCACTTTTCGTATTTTGCCTGCAACGCAGCAAAGTCAACTGCAGAACGTTTCAACAACGCATTTATATCATTTATTCTCATCGCTTTATTTATGCCATCTCTGCGATAGCTGATGACTCTCCTGCTATCCCAGCATTTCGTCAACGGCTTTCTTGAGAACGGGAATTTCGTTGACAACGATGTTCCATACCGTGTCCAAGTCGAGGCCGAGGTAATCGTGGACAAGGATATTGCGAAAGCCGGAGATTTTATACCAGTCAATATTTTCCCGGCTGTCTTTTGCTTCATCAGAAAGACGTTGTGTGGACTCTGCCAAGACCTGCAAATTTCGTATTACCGCGTCTTGCATAAGAGTCGAATTCAAAAAATCCTTCCTGTCGGCATTGCCTAAATATGCCTCGATTCGTTCGATGCACTCCTTGATATGAATGAGATATAGCCGGTCGTCTTTCATATCGGCTTTGCCTCCTGGAGGACTTGCTGTTTGATATACCAGTGCAGGCCTTTTTCGGTTACGATGTCAACGTTGTGGCCAAGGAGTTTCTGTAAATCCATCAAAAGCCCGCCTAAGTCCATCAATGACCTGCCCTCTTCAAGCTCAACGAGAAAATCAACATCACTGTCAGGCCGGGCTTCCCCTCTAACGACAGAGCCGAACACTCGAACTTTTTTAGCTCCGTGACGCGAGGCAATCTTCAGGATGTCTTCTCTTTTCTGCTTTAGTATTTGGTCGATGCCCATAGTTATGGCCATTATACCTGGTTTTCTTTGATTTCGACATTGACGGTTGGTGCTTTCGTTTCGTGAATCTCGACAATTTCTATTGGTGCTTTCTTTATAACCTCTGTGGTCTCTGTGTGCTCTGTGGCTAAAAAGTTCTCTTTGCCCTCTGTGGCTTTTACCTGCATTTGGTTATGGATTAGTTCAGCGACTTTTTTGTAATCCTCGGCGCCGTGGCAGGAGGGTTCGTATTCGAAAATGGTTTTGCCGTAGCTGGGCGCTTCGGCTAACTTGATATTTCTGCGAACGCAGACGGGCAAAATCTGTGCCTGTGACCAGGCGCAGTTTGTGTTGCGGGCGGTAGTCAGAAAATTTTCGATATCGGCCTTGACCTCATTGGGCAGGGATACCCTGCTTTCGAACATACATAGTAAAACCCACTTTACCTTCAGGGCCGGATTGATGCGTTTATTTACAAGCGAAACCGTCTGAAGCAATTTGCCGAATCCCTGCAAGGCAAGGAAATGCGGCTGCAAGGGGATGAGAACCTCATCGGATGCAGCAAGGGCGTTTAAGGTAAGGAGGCCCAGCGAAGGGGCGCAATCGATAAAAATATACTCAAGTTTGCCATCGAGACCGGCGAGGGCCTCGCGGAGGATGGTTTCTCTGCCGACGACGCTGACAAGCTCGGATTCTGCGCCGACAAGGTCGATATTTGCGGGCAATAGCCAGAGATTCGGCCTGACGAGCATCATTTCCGCTTCGACGGATGCCGACTGTGTCATTACCTTGTATGCCCCGCCGGTAATTTCATCGGGATTGACGCCCAAGTGTGTGGTAAGGTGGGCCTGTGGGTCGAGGTCGATGACTAAGGTGCGCTGGCCGACGTTGGCCAAAGCAGCGGCGGTATTGACCACAGTGGTCGTTTTGCCCACGCCTCCCTTTTGATTTAATACCGCAATCTTCCTCATATCACTGATTCCGCTGATTCAAAATGATTACAATGATTAAATTGATTGTTAGGATTTTTATTTTTTGAGTTAATCAGACGTTTGTATTCAAGGGATTGCCCGCCGAAGTTAAGCAGCAATCCGATTTTGATGCCGGATGCTTTTAGGTAATTTATAACCTGAAGCCGGTCGATTTCTGCAATTTCTTTTACTGCCTTCAATTCAACTATTATTTGACCATCGACAAGGAAATCGCAAGTGAAATTCTTAATAATTTTGCCGCGATAAAAAACAGGTAAGGACTTTTGTCTTTCAAATTTTATCTTCTTCAACCCAAGCTCAACAGCCAATGCCTGCTCATATACGCTCTCCAGAAATCCAGGCCCAAGTCGTGTGTGCACCTCCATTGCAGAACCAATAACATCACCTGTAATTCCGCTGGCGACATATTCGTTTTTCACTACTAATGCCAAGTTAAAGACCTCTTTTCATAAAAATCAGCGTAATCAGTACTAATCAGCGTTATCAGCGATAATCTTCTTTAATACGCCGTCTAAGACGCCGTTGACGAACCCCGGCGATTTGTCCGCGCCGAATTTCTTGGCAAGCTCGATGGCCTCGTTAATAGTAACCTTCGGCGGGATGTCGGCACAGAACTTCAACTGGTAAACCGCCAGCCGAAGGATGCTTTTATCGACCATTGAAAGCCGGGACAGCTTCCACTTAAGCGTGGAACCCGTTATCAGCTCGTCGCAGGCCGCCAGATTCGACCACGTCCCTCTGGTCCAGTCTGAGGCGAGTCTGCGAACAGGTTCCTCCGGGGCGTTCTCCTTAAAAAAACCATCCAAATCCGGAAGCAGTCCCGAACCCTGCACATCGAGTTGAAACAGCGCCTGCATTGCAAGCTGACGCGCTTTGGTCCTCGGGTCCATTTGTTACTCGTCTATCGTTTATCGGCTGCGCGACTCGTACCGGTTATGTCCAACGTCCTACGTTTGACGAAACGAGCTGCGCCACCGCCCGGCTTCGCCTTCGGCTATGCCGAAGCGAGCAACCGTTTAACGACTGATTAAATCTGTTCCATTACGCTGGCCATTTCCATAGCCGTCATCGCCGCATCGGCGCCGGCGTTGCCTTTCTTGGCGCCTGCCCTGTCGACCGCCTCTTCGAGCGTTTCGCAGGTCAGCACGCCGAAGACCGCGGGTGTCTTTGAGTCGTAGTTAATCTGTCCGATTCCCCGCACCACCTGCTGGCTGACGGCCTCGTAATGCTGCGTCTGGCCTCTTATCACCGCGCCGAGGCAAATCACCACGGCGAACTTGCCGCTTTGTGCGAGCTTCTTTGCAGGGACGACAATCTCGCAGGCGCCCGGCACCCACACGACGGTCATCTGCTCGTCGCCGGCCCCGTGCCGCTTGAGGCAGTCTATGGCTCCTGCCAGCAGACGCGCGGTAATGAATTCGTTAAACCTGCTGATAACTATGGCATACTTCCCCTTGCCGGCTGTAAGCTGACCTTTTATCTCTTTAATCATACTTGCGATTCTCCAAACAACAAACTCAGCGGCCCGCCGAAATAGCGGTTTGCCCGAAAAGTCACTACGCACATTATAAGACTATTGACGGCCGCTTTCCATAAAAACACCTGTACCGACTGTTAGGCAGCAGCGGCCACGTCGAGCTAACCTATTCAATTATAAGGCGTTATGGTCGGTATTTCCAGCGAAATTTTCACTTATTTGTCATCGGCCCGCTTGCCCAAAAAATCGGTTAACTCCCCTTATTCGACTGGCGATAACCTTGGTGGGTGACGTGCGTTGGCCCGTGGTTCGCTTTGTAGGGTGGGGTTTACCCCACCAGATTGCCTCGGCGGGGCTTGCCCCGCCCTACTATTTAGTGGCAGGGTAGCTCTATGCTTTTCGATGAAACGCCATACAGTTCTTATGACAACGGTGAGCAAAAGGCGCAAAAGGCATTCGAGCTTTATGAGGATGGCAAGATAACGCAGGCCATCACCGAGCTGAATGACGCCCTCGAGATAAACCCCGCGAGCTGTTCGCTGCATTTTAATAAAGCCCTGGCGCTGGACAGCTTGAGCAAATTCGAGGACGCGGTCGGCGAATACGAAACAGCGATGGCGCTTAATCCGTGCGACCTGGAGATTCTTAACTCATTGGCGGTCGATTACACGCGGATGAGCCAGTATGATTTGGCGATTCAGACCTTCGAGCACATCGAGGAGCTTGACCCGAGTTTTGAGCCGTGCTATTGCAATCGGATAATCACCTATACGGAGATGGGACTGCACGAGCAGGCCGAGCAGATGTTCTATCTGGCGCAGCAGATAAAACCGGATTGCGCACTTTGCTACTACAATATCGGCAACAGCTTATTCGCCCGTGGTCAGTATAAGAAGGCAATTCACTGCTGGATGAAAACAGCCGAACTGGAGCCGTCGCATCCGCAGATTAACTATCACATCGCGCAGGCGCTGTGGGCCGAGGATGAAATCGAGCGATGCCGACAGCATTTTCTCAAGGAGCTTCGCATAAACCCCGGCGACGTCGATGTCATTATAGATTTTGGGATTTTTCTCCTGGACAGGGGTGAAATCGAGTCGGCGAAGGAGAAGTTCAACAGGGCGCTGGAGCTGAAGCCCGGTATGGCCGTCGCGATGTTTTATCTGGGTGAAATAGCGCTGGATGCAGGCGCCAAAGCCGGTGCGATAAAGCTGTTCAGTCAGGCGATGGAGAAAGACGGGTTACTGGCGGGCCCGCGGTATCGATTGGGGCAATGCGCACTGGAGAAGGGTGAGATTGAGAAGGCAAAAACCTATCTGGCTTCGGAGGTCAAGCTGGCGGGCGATGACGCGGACGTGCTCGTTTCGATGGCATCAATGTTTCTGGTTATCGCCGGCCTGATTCCCAGCGGGGAGAACAGGGACGAGGCCCTCGATTATGCGGCCAATTGTCTGCTGCGGGCGATTGACATCGACCCCAGTGACGCCGACGCATACTATTATCTTGGCCTGGCCAACGCGACCAAGGGCCTGTTTGAAAATGCCGCGGAGTTCTTCGCCCACACATTGGAAATCAATCCGCAGCACGTTTTGGCAATTCGCGATTCGGCGATTGTCCATCTCGCGATGCACCGCCTTGCCGAGGCGGCCCAAATCATCGACAGGGGTTCCCTCGTTGTTGGCAACAACCCGCAGCTTAAAGCAATCCACCGCAAAATCCGCCGTTCTCAAATCACGCAGCAGTTAGCCGACCTGTTTGGCCACAAAAAGCATTGAATACTGTTTGCTGACTTCGAAAGTAAAGGTCAATTTACCGAAGCGCTCTGGCTTTTAGTTTTTGTAATAATTTGTTTGGTTTCTTATGTTTTTTAATGGGTGTGTTTCATGCTAAAGAAGGGCGTAACCCGGTTTTTAAGGAATTAAGGTCCTATAATTGCGATGATCTGACGGATAAAATCACAGTAATGAGATCCAAAAAGGTCGAATCTAAAAATGCCTTCACAATCATTGAAGTGATGATTGCGATTGCGATACTGCTTATTGCAATCCTCGGGACGTCGGCTTTTCGGTATAACACTGCCTTAAGTGCCCGCAGGGCTGATTTACACACAACCTCCGCGCGAGTGGCGATATTGCTTTGTGAGGGCTGGACCGGCGTAGGCGGCGCTACAAACTTTGACCCTGTCAGTGTGTTTGTGCCTGATGTAAACATCATTAGTAGCGTCGGACCAGTTACCCCAAGTGGCTTTACTTTGCTTGGAAGTTACAAAATTGTGCTCGAAGGTAACGATTATTATGCGACCCTGTCCTGGCAAAATCTGGCTGCGGAATTGAGGGCCTTGAATGTCGTCGTTAGTTGGGACCAGTTTGGTCTTGGAACAGGTCAATTCGCAAATGCGAATAAACTGTATCGGCTGACTACTTATGTGGAGAATCCAAATTAGAACATAAACAGGCAGCGCCTTATGTTCGTAAAAAGTGAACAAATCTGCAAAGGGAAACCGCATAACAAACAAGGCATTACTCTTGTCGAGATGATGCTTGCCTCTGTTATTGGCGGAATCGCGATGTTAGGCATTGGAATTGTGTTGTCTGACAGCAACCGCGGCTTCAGGGAAATGTATAATCGTGTTTACTCGGATGTTGTTGCGGACAGTCACGCTGCAAAAAGGATGTTTGACTCTGTCGTGCGGCAGTCGAACTGCTATGAAGTCATTTTAGATTTGGATGACGGCCGGTGGGTCGAAGTTCATTATTATGCGGACTCCTATTCTACATCACCCGACCGATATACGTGTTTCTACTATGAAGACACTCATCTTTACGTCGAGTATGGCAGAATACTCGCAAGCGGAGTAAAGGAGACACTCGATTACAGGGTTTTTTGCGGCAATGTCTCTAATTGCGCCTTTAAGCAAACCGGCCGTTCATTGCAGATGATATTGACTCTGAATAACGGCTCGCTCCAAATTACCACAGTTACCTCTGCGGTAATGCATAATTGAGAGTGGAAATATGAATTGCAGAAGAGTAAAACGCGGTTCGGCAATGTCCCTCATATTAATTATTGTCTTTTTGCTAATGATAATGGGAGTCGGTATTCTTAGCCTTGGCTTTCACGGTCGAATGATGGCGGTGCGGTCGGGTGCTGATATAGCTGCTCGTTGTGCTGCTGATGCAGCAATTGCTAATGCTGTTTTTCTAATGAATGAAAAACTGAAAGTTAAGCCCTGGACTGATTCTTCCTTGCCGGCTGCCTCAAATATTAACTTGGAGAACTGCGACGCAACTTGTGATTACGGGGTCTCCAAAGTCAACGGCAATTATGTCGTTCAAGGAACGGGCAGGTCGGGCCACAGTATACGCAGCGTCGAGGGGATTCTCCGAGTGCAAAGCGTGTTCGATTATGCTCTTTTTGCCAAGGATTCGATTGAGCTTAAGAATAGCGCCGTGGTTGACTGGTATAATAACGAGCCGAACGACTGGCCTATGCAGGTCGGCACTAACAGTACCAGCGACGGCGCTATAACTCTTAAAAGTGGAACGACCATCAACGGAGACGTTGTTGTGGGAGTTGGTGGCGACCCCGAAACTGTAATCAACGCCGGTTCAGGTGTTGCTATCACTGGCGATACTTACGCGATGTTCTCCAAAGTCGTATTGCCGTCCGTAAGTGTGCCCGCATGGCTGGCCTCTATGCCCTTGGGTGACACTATCACAACAGAAACGGAGTTGACCACGTCCGGCAAATACGACGGCATAGACCTGAAAAACAATCTTACAATTACCGAACCGGTTGCGCTCTACATTACCGGCGATATCACACTGAAAAATTCCGCACAGATTATTATAGGTGGTGCTTTGGATGTCGATAATGACGCGTCCTTGATAATATATCTTGCCGGTAATGCAGAGTTCAAGAATTCATCCCAGATTAACAATCTTACTCATGATGCTACACGGTTTATTCTGTATGGTCTTGATTCCTGTGTGGATATTAAACTCAAGAATGGCTGTGACTTTTACGGGGCCGTATATGCTCCCAATGCTTCCATAATTTTGGATAACTCTGCCAGTACCTATGGCTCGATTGTCGGAAAAAGTTTCATTCTGAAAAACGGCGCTACTTTTTATTACGACGCTGCCTTGAGGGACAGAACCGTTAACGATGAGGCCGTCAGATTCGCGATTCAAAGGTGGAGTGAGCCGTAAGTGGGGAAGTTTGCACAAAGAGTAAACGGGGGTTTTATGATTAAGACAAAACCCATATGGGCAAGAATGAAAGGTAATGTGTTGCTTTTTGTCCTTATGGCTTGTCTGATATTTGCCATCGTTGGAATAGGGTTGTTATCTCTATCCTTTAATGCTCGGATGCTGGGCATTCGTTCTGGTGCCGATATTGCCGCGAGATTGGCGGCGGATGCAGCGGTTGCTCGGGCTGTTTATCAGATGAATGAGAAACTAAAGGTAAAACCATGGGATGATACACCGCTTCCCGCTATTACCAACAGCGCATTGCCCAATTCTGACGCGACTTTTGATTATACTGTTTCCAAGGTGAGTGGAGTTTACACCGTTAGAGGGACAGGCAGGACGGCAAGAAGTATTCGCACAGTAAACAGCACCCTGCGTCTATATAGCCCATTCGACTATGCGATTTTTACGCGGAATACACTCGATCTCAAAAATAATACTGTGGTTAACTGGTACAATAACCAGCCCGATGACTGGCCCCTGCAGGTAGGCACCAGCAGCACAGCAGACGGGGCGATACAATTTATGAGCAATGCCACAATCAACGGCGATGTTGTCGTAGGTGCCGGAGGCGATCCATCGACTGTAATCGACAGCCACGCAGGCGTTACTGTTACTGGTAGTTCCTATCCAATGATATCCAACCCCGTATTACCGACTATAACTGTGCCTGCTGAACTGGAGGCAATGGCATCGGGTGGCCAAATCAAAAATCCAACAACATTAGTATCCGGCAAATACGACAGCTTGTTTCTGGGGAACAGCGAAAGTGTCACTGTACTTGAGCCGGTTGTCCTTTATATAACTGAAGACATCACGCTTAACAATGGTGCAAAAATTTACATAGGCGATCCGAACCATCTTGGCGCATCTTTGACAATATATCTTGCGGGCAAACTGGAAGGCAAATATTCGGCCGGATTTAATAATTTGACCACTGATGCGAAACGCTTATATATTTATTGCCTTGATACCTGCACAAGTTTCGTACTTAAAAATAACGACGACTTTTGCGGAGCGATATACGCCCCAAATGCCTCTGTTGACTTAGATAACTCGGCCAATATTTACGGCTCGATTGTTTCCGAAAGTTTCGTCCTGAGAAACTCAGCCAACGTTTATTATGACGCCTCTTTGAGAAACAGGACTGTGGACGATGAGGCCGTAAGATTCACGACGGGTAGATGGAGCGAGTAGTAGATTAACACGGCGTCTAATCTCTAAGCAGTTAGCCGACTTCTTCGGCAGAAGCAGGCACTGACTTTTCGCCTGTCAGTTACTGTTTATCCTGTTCGTTGCCGATGACGTAGCCGGCGCCTCCGCCGATAACACCACCGATAACAACTCCTCCAAACCCGCCGGTTACCCCGCCTATAACTGCCCCGCCGACACCCCCAATTGCACCATAAGTCTGAGCGTTATTCGAACAGCCGCTAACATTCGTCAGAGTGAAACACAACACAGCCAGTATCACTATTACCAACAGGCGTCGAATCATTTCAAATCTCCTTTTTCAGTCGTTTTGCGGAGGTATAAGTCATCAGGCCAACTGTAATTTCTGCGCAGCCCCTGCATAGTTGCACTTTCGCACTTCATAACTTGTATCGGCTACCTTTTTACGGGTTCTTCAATTTATGCGGGATTTCGGCGTTAGTCCGACCTCTTTGGCCGAAACAAGCACTAACTCTTCCAGCTACGGCTCGGCGCTTCTGTTGCTTCTGTGCCCTGAGCAGTGCCTACACCGAGACGAGCGTTTTGTCCCAATTAGAGTCGGGCCCGGCATCGATTAGTGCTGTGGAGCGGCCCCCGCCAAAAGAGCGCGGGGGCAGGCAATCAATCTGGTCAATCGCTTTTGTTGTGCTATTTTCTATCCCTGTGTGTATCTCTGTTCTTGGGTGTGTCTTTGCCCTTGGGCGCATCTTTGCCCCTGTTCGTATCTCTGTCCCTGTGGGTATCCCTGTCTCTGCTCGTATCCTTGACATCGGTTTTTTGTTCATCGGCCGGTCGAGACGGCGGGCCTTTCCTGAAGATGCTAAGCACACCCTGCCTGTCAGCGATAGGCGAGGACGGGGTCTTCACCCGCTCCGACTGGGTCCGATTGACCTCGCCGCCTTTGCGCTCCGTGGGTTGCTTGACTGTCTTCGGACCTGCCGATGTGGATTCCCAACGGTTTCGCTCCTCGCCGAACTTTCGCACGTCGGTTACCTCCCTGGAAAGTTTCTGTCGTGCGTCGGTTTTGATTTGCTCAAATTTCATCGGGGTCCTCTTGTCGGCGACGACCGTGCTCATCGGCCTGGCTATCTGAATGCTCCCTCGCTGCGGCTCGGGCAGCTTGGACTGCCGGGTCTCCATCTCGTGATACGTCCTCGGCGGACGAAGGTTTTTGTCAGTGCGGCGGATATCGTACTCACGGCGCTCGTGCTCCTCCCAGCGAGGTTCAATTTTGCGGTGGCGCCAGCGGTCATGCTCATAGATAGGGTCATACCACCTATGACGCCGCTCGCACTCAAACCGCGGGTAGATTCCTATGCTGATATAGACGTCGTCGTAGTAATCGCCGAAGTAGTAGTGGCTGTAACGCGGACAGGTGAACAGGCCAAACTGCAGATTGCCGATATTGACTACAACGCCGAGCGACAGAGAAAATCCCGGCCGCTCATAGACGTGCCTCGGGATATAGACCGGCGCGAACAATACCCCGCGGCGCTCCAGCGAGTAGTCCCAGTGCCCCGTGACGAATACATAACCCCGCGGCGTCCAAACGTAGTGAGACGGCACCCATACCCAGTCCGCCTGGGCCACCAGCCAGTAACCGGGCCGCCAAATATACCGGCCCCGATACCAGTACCAGCAGGGGGGCACCCAGATATTGTCCGCGGATAGCGAGAGTCCCGGCGGCTGCACGTCCTCGATTGGCGGAGGAGCCGGCAGATACTCTATTTGCCCAACGCCGGCCACCGGCGTCCAGAAACCGGCAATCCACTGCCACCCGCCGGAAACTTTGACCCAGTAACCCGGCACCCAGTACATTTTTGGAGGAGCAGCTCGCCAGCAGCCGCTGACCCAGATGTAGCTGTTCCGTTCCGAATCCCACGCCCAATAGCCGGGCACCCAGACGAATTGTTCACCTGTCGGCCTTTCTGCCGGCGTGTTTTCCTCTATGTTGGCCGGCGGCTGAGCCGGGGCCACCAGACCCGGCTGCGTGTTCAGGTCGACTGGTTCGGCGAAGGCCTCATGCACCGGGCCGCGGGTCAAAACCTCTGGCTGCTCTTGCGCCGGCGTCGGTGGGGGCTGCTCGGTGGTCTGGCCGTAAAGCGGACCGACTGCAAGAGCCATTGTTATCACAAGCACAATTGCAGTTTTCATATGTTTTCCCTTTCTTAAAAAAGATGTGGTCATACAACACTGATTCTATTCGTTAAATACGTTTGTCGCGTGAGAAATATTGCAGGAAAAACAATGTGGCAAAGCCAACGGTCGGATTCGAACCGACAACCGCCGGTTACAAAACCTGAATCCGAAAACGCTAACGAGTTGAATAAACAAGCACTTACAGAAACCGGAGAAACCGTCTTGGCGTCCTGCTTGGCGCTTTTGACCCCAAAATACCCTGACTTGGCACTTGTTGTCAATAGCTGGCCGAATCTGCCGGAGCATATCAAAGCCACTATCAAAACACTGGTCGAGACGGCCAACACCGGGGGCAAAACTACTAAAGAATCCTAAAGGTTACGACCGCAAAATTTGTTAAGAAATGTTAAGGTTTTGAGGTTGAAAAATGTTGAAATCCCAAAGCCAAAAAGCTGAAAAGGCAAGCTATGAAAACCTTACAAAACCTAACATATAGAAGCATATCAAACAGGCAATCAAAACGCTCTTGTTATCAGGAAATAACAAGAGGTCAGCACGATTGTAAAGAATTTGCTGTCAAATAGGAACAAATACGAAGATGAGGTCAAAAGAGCTAATCCGAATAATGCAG
>CAYUIL010000025.1:0-407 GCA_964444715.1 uncultured Pirellulales bacterium
GAGCAGTGTCGATACTGCGGAGTCAATATGAAGCAGCTCAAGATTCAAACCGATAACGGCTCGGAGCTCATCGGCTGCTTCAGGCAGGACAGAACCCGCTGTTGCAAGATTACCGCCGTTGATGTTAGATTGGCCAGGCCCTGATTACGCAACCAAAGAGGAACTACTACTAAGGGGCTACGATCTACCTTGCTATCCCTTTTAGAGGCCGTGGAGGGGGAAGACAGTTGCTTTGAGCAAATCGAGTGTGGCGGTGAGGGCGGGGAGGACTGAATCGCGTTGCTGGGAGCTGACAGGGAGGATTCTATCTCGCAGGCCGCCCTGCCATTCGGTGGATTGAAGCATAACGCCGCCGGCACCGATGTTGGCATCTGCGCCGGTGTCTGCGCCACAGAGGACCGACCAGG
>CAYUIL010000025.1:417-9115 GCA_964444715.1 uncultured Pirellulales bacterium
GGCGCGGACGGTGTTTTCGACGTTGTAGCCGCCTCCGCCGACCATAAGGATAGGTTTTTGAAAACTAAGCAACTGACTGATGATGTCGGCATAGACATTGTTGGTGAGCGCAAGGTTGGCGAGCGGGTCGCCGGCGAGCGCGTCGGCTCCAAGCTCGAAGACGATACAATCGGGCTTGAAGGCACGGATTAGCGGCAGGACAACGGTTTTAATGGCGAGCATATAGGCGTCGTCATAAGTGCCGATGGGCAGCGGGATGTTGACGCAGTAGCCCCTGCCTTTGCCTGTTCCGATTTCGTCTTCGAAGCCGGTGCCGGGGAATAGTGTCCTGGGGTTTTGATGGAGCGAAATGGTCATAACGTCGCAGCGGTCGTAGAAGGCGTAGGCAACGCCGTCGCCGTGGTGGACATCGACATCAAGATAGAGGACCTTTTTATTCTGCTCGGCGAGGACCATACAGCCAAGAGCGACGTCGTTGATGTAGCAAAAGCCGGAGGCGCGTTCGGCGTGAGCGTGGTGAAAGCCGCCTGAGGGGTTGAAGGCGACGCGGGCCTTTTCATCGAGGATGAGCTGTGCAGCGGTGAGGGTAGCACCGACGGCCAAGAGGGCGTACTCATACATTCCCTTGAAGATGGGGCAGTCGGAGGTGCCGAGGCCCATATTGAGGGCTTCGTAGTCCCACTTGCCTTTAGAGGCACTTTGAAGCAGGTGAAGGTAACGAGCAGAGTGAAATTTTTTAAGGACGAGCCGGTCGGCGGGCGTCGGCGGGATTTCGACTTTGTCGGGTGCGGCGAGCAAGCCCATTGAATTTATGACCTCTCGTGTTCTTTTAGCGCGGATTGTGTTGAAGGGGTGGTCTGGCGGGTAGGTGTATTCTTCGAGCTTTGGCGAGTAAATGAAGGCAGCGGGTTTTGTTGTCACAAGTATCTCTCTCTATCAGCTCAGGTCATAAGATATATTGTAAACCTCTCCGTCGAAGGTGGTGTTTACGTGAAAGCCGGAGTTATGGAATATGGCCAGCATTGGTTTATTACCCGGCAGGACCTTTGCGAAGAAGCGTTTGACTCCGCGTTGTTTGGCGATTTTGGTGATATAATCGAGCAGGTAGGTTCCCATACCTTTTTGCTGCCATTCGTCGTGGACCACGAAGGCAACCTCAGCGGCCTGGAGCTTGGGGTCGAGGAAGTACTGGGCCATAGCGACGATTTGTTCGTCGCCGGAAGGACCAGGGACGACGCCGACGATGGCGATATCCTGCTGGTAATCGATATTGGTCAGTTGCTGGACATCCTTGTGGGGAAAGGTCATCGTGTGTGTCATATACCTTGTCTGGACGGACTTTTCGCTAAGGGAGTAAAGCATTTCCGACAGCTCGTGCTCGTCGTTTGGTTTGACGGGCCTGAAGAATATTTCAGTGCCGTCGCGGAGGGTGTCGTATCGTTCGAGTTCTGCCGGGTATCTGACTTTGGCCCAGTCAAGCTCGATTTGGTCTTCGTAAACATATTTTTGCGCCTTGGCGGCCTGGATAAGCCCGGTCCTGAATTTTGGATGGGCGATGTTGATGAGGTCGAGAACCCTTTCGCGAATGGATTTGCCGTGGAGGTAGGCGATACCGTATTCGGTAACGACATAGTGGACGTCGCCGCGAGTGGTTACGACGCCTGCGCCCTCGGTGAGATGGGGGACGATTCTGCTGACCTGTCCCGAGCGGGCGGTTGAAGGCATAGCGATAATGGCTTTGCCCCCCCTGCTGCGAGCGGCGCCGCGGATGAAATCGACCTGACCGCCGATACCGCTGTAAAATTGATAACCGAGGGAATCGGCACAGACCTGGCCGGTGAGGTCGATTTCAAGGCCGACGTTGATGGCGACCATTTTTTCGTGCCGGCTTATAAGCTGAGGGTCATTGACGTATTCGGTGGGATAAAATTCGAAGAAGGGGTTGTTATTAATGTAGTCGTAGAGGCGGCGCGAGCCCATACAGAAGCTGGCGACGACTTTGCCGTGATTGACGGTTTTCTTCGCACAGGTAACAGCACCGCATTCGATGAGGTCGATAATCCAGTCACCAAACATCTCAGTATGAATGCCGAGGTCCTTTTTGTCTTTGAGTGACTCGGCCAGCGCCTGCGGGATTCGCCCGATGCCGCACTCGATAGTGGAGCCGTCTTCGACGAGACGAGCGATATTTTCGCCGATTCGGCGAAGTACATCATCGGACTGAGGGACGGCGACTTCGATAATGTCTTGGTCAAAAGGAACGAGGCAATCTATCGAGTTGACATGGATGAAGCTGTCGCCGAAGGTGCGAGGCATACGGCTGTTTACCTGAGCGATGACGTATTTGGCGTTGGCGGCGGCGGCCTTGACGATATCGACGGAGACGCCTAAGGAGCACAGGCCGTTTACATCGGGTGGAGTTACGGTAATAAGGGCGACATCGAGGGGTATTCTGCCGCTTTCAAATTCGGCGGGTATTTCGGACAGGAAGATTGGGGTATAGTCGCCGATGCCTTTGCTGAGGGCGCCGCGGACGTTGTCGGCGATGAAGAATGAGTTCATTTTGAATTTTTCGCGGAATTTCTCATCGGCGTATGGAGCGGCGCCAATCGTGAGAAGGTGGACGATGTGAGCATCGTAAATATGTGCGGAATGCTCGACGAGGGCGCTGACGAGGTGCTGGGGCTGCGCGCAGGCGGTGCCGATGAAGATGTGGTCGCCGGATTTGACGAGTTTCATCGCCGAGTCGGCGGTTGTGATTTTGGCCTTGTATTTTTCCTTCCAGTCAAAGTCAACCATAGTGGATTTTCCCGGGTTACCCTTTCTCAACCCTGATTCTGGCGTCGACGGCGATGGGGGTGGTGCCGGCGGGGCCGACCATAAAGGGGTTGATGTCCATTTCCTGAATTTCGGGGAATTCGGTAACAAGCTGCGAGAGCCGCTGCAGACCTTCCGCGACGGCATCGATATCGACGCCTTGTTGGCCGCGTGCGCCGACGAGCAGTTTATAGGTTCTTGTGCTGACAAGCATCTGCTTGGCTTCCTCGGCGGTGAGAGGCGCAAGATAAAATGAGACATCCTGCATAATTTCGACCATAGTGCCGCCCATACCGAACATCATCAGTGGGCCGAAGTGCGGGTCGCGGTGCATACCGAGGATGACTTCCTTGCCGCCGGAACACATTTCCTGAACGAGGACGCCGAGTATTTTGGCGTTGGGGAGTTTCTTAGGGATGCGGAACATCATAAGGTCGAAGGCGTCCATAACATCCTGAGGAGTTTCGAGTCCGACTCTGACTCCGCCGACGTCGAATTTATGAACGATGTCCGGCGACCAGATTTTGAGGACGACGGGGAATCCGATTTGTTCGGCGATGTTGACTGCCTGTTCGGCGGTGTTTGCGACGGCGTCCTTGGGCGTTACGAAGCCGTATGCCTGGAGTATTTCCTTTGACTCTGCCTCGCCGATTTGGCGGATACCCTGGCGGAGGTGTCTTTCTATGATGGTTTCTGCTTTGTGTCGGTTGACGCTGAAGAGCTTGACGACGCGTTTTGGTCGAGCCCGCCAGCGGACATAGTCGGCCATTACTTTGATAGTGAGGACGGCGGCTTCGGGTGAGTCGTATTGAGGAATTTTGCCGTCCCGCAGAATGGCGGTTGCCTCGGCGACCTTGCCGGCGCCGAGGAAACAGGCGAAGACGGGCTTGCCAGGTTTTCGCTTCGCAACATCGACGATTGTCCTGGCTGTGCCGGCGGGGTCGGTCATTGCCTGAGGAGTGAGAAGGACAATCACCGCATTGACATTTATGTCATCGAGGGCAACATCGAGTGCGAATTCGTAGCGGTCCGGCAATGCGTCGCCGAGGACGTCAACGGGGTTATGAAGATTGGCGGCTGGAGGGAGCTTTTCGGCGAGCCGTCTTGCTGTGCCTTCGCTGAGTTTGGCGAAGGTCAGTTGTAGTTTTTCGATGGCGTCAGCGGCCATAATGCCTGCGCCGCCCGCATTGGTAATGACGGCGACGGATGAGCCGGCAGGCAAGGGCTGGTAGGCAAAACCCTGAGCGAAGTCAAACTGGCTCTTGAGAGAGAGGCATCGGATGATACCTGCCTTTTCGAAGACGGCTTCGTAGGCGGTTTCGCTGCCGGTCATAGACCCGGTGTGTGAGGAGGCGGCTTTTGCGCCGGCGGCGGTAACGCCTGATTTCATAAGGAGGATGGGTTTCTTCTGAGAGATTCGTTCGGCCTGTCTGACGAAGGCGTTGCCGTCAGAGATGCTTTCGAGGTATCCGGCGATGACCGTGGTGTCGGGGTCGTCGGCAAAGGCCTCAATGATTTCGAGTTCGTCGACATCGGCCTTGTTGCCGATGCTGACAAGTTTGCTGAAGCCGAGACGAGTGGCGTTGGCCATATCGAGGATTGCGGCCATAAGCGCACCGGATTGAGAGAGGTAGCCGGTTGCACCGGCGGCGGGGAGAGTGCCGCCGAAGCTGGCGTTGAGTTTCTTGGCGGGAACAATGAGGCCGAGGCAGTTTGGACCGATGACGCGGATGCCGGCCTGTTTTGCGATTTGGACGACCTGCTGCTCGAGGCGTCTGCCGACCTCGCTAACCTCTTTGAACCCGGCGGTGATTATGATGACGGCTTTCGCGCCGATGACGGCGCATTGCTGCATAACGGATGGGACGGCTTTGGCGGGAACAACAATGACGACGAGGTCGGGAACTTGGCCGATGGCGGCAAGGTCAGGGTAGCATTTGAGGTTTTCAATTGAGTCGGCCTGTGGATTGACAGGGAAGATTTTGCCCGGGAAGCCCGCGTCAAGCATCGATTTGAGTATCTCGTAGCCGACCTTGCCCTGCTGGCGCGAGGCGCCTATTATAGCAACCGATTTCGGATTAAAAAATTTTTCAAGCATCGCAATTCAAATTTACCCGCCCCTCGTCCGCCGAAGACGGGGTGGCGGGCTGCCTTTCAAGACCCTTCTTCGCTGCGCTACGAAGGGCAAGACCCCGCCCATTACCGCTGAGCGGCGAAACGCTCAACAGAATACTGTTCAGAAGAAAGGAAATTGTATTCGATTTGCGTGTTGACTGCAAAATTTTTTTGCGATGATTTGTTAGCTCATGGGGGTATATAATGAGCAGGATGACAAGTAAAGAACCGAGAAGATTTGTGATACAGCGGCACGAAAGACAAGGCGAGCCGGTGCATTGGGATTTGATGTTAGAGTCAGGCAGAGCTTTGGAGACGTATCGGGTTGGCGTACCACCTGAAGAGTTGAGTAAAGGGCCGGTAGAGATGGTGAGAATTTTAGACCATCCGCTTAAGTTTTTGAGTTACCAGGGCAGCGTCAACAAGGGCAAAGGCAGTGTTGAAATAGCGGATTCGGGAGTATACCGGATTTTGGCACGAGATGAGGAACAGCAAATGCTGGAATTTGCGGGGGACATATTAAAAGGGAAATTCGTTCTATCGCTTGCGAATGAGAACAAACGGTGGTTTGGCCCCGCCGGCAATTCGCAGGACGCAAACCATTAAAGTGCTTCATAAATTTATCGACTATCTGTTCTTCGGAAAATTTAGATAGTGAAATAATTGTCAAAACATACGACACCAACACCGCCAGGTACTGTCTGATTGTCCCTGATACCGCGGCCGATATGAATCTTGTTAACGTCGCTCACGGTAGCGGCGGTCATATGTCTTCTATTGGGCAGTCGGCAGGAACACCCGGCATCTTCCACCAAGTTTCCAATATCTCCTCATCATCCCAATCTACATCGCCATCCCGGTCGAAATCGGCACAAGGGTTATACCCGGCCTGCCCATAGCTTTTCATCCACGAGGTGACCAAGATATAGAGGTCATTCATATAAACCCGGTATTGAAATGGGCCTTCTACTGCGCAGTCGGCATCACCGTGGCATTGATATGGGCAATTCCAGCAGTCCTGCCACGGCGGCGGTGTGCCACACATAGGGTCGAATGTATTGCCGCATTCCGCCCACAGGCAGGCGAAGGTGGCAAAGTCGCTACAGTCAACCTTACTGCTCTTATCGAAATCCGTCCTACCACACCAATTAGGTTCACCGCAACCGCTTTCCAGCCACCATTCAACAAAGATGTCTAAATCATACAAATCGACGTAGCAGTCGTGATTCAGGTCTGCGGGTATAGTCCTTTGACATTCGCATATTCCGAACGTATAGTCACTGGTATCAATATCATTGGCATCATTGGCATCGCTGATACGCACCAGGCACCGATTGGAAGTGAGTGTCGGCACGAGCCAGTTGTAAGTACCGGTATTGCCGACGTTAGGCGGGTCAACTGCCGTCCAGGTTGAGCCATCGTCGGTTGAATACCGGATAAGAACGTCATTAACGGCATCCAGGGTTTCCCACTGGATAGAATAGTTCGCTCCAGCCAGCAGACCCTCTTCACCGTTGGGAGATAGAAGATGTAAACTTCCCGGTCCCAAACAATAAATCCTGCCGTCGTCTGCTCCTACATATACTTTACCATCAGCAACAGCAGGAGAAGAACCCACGTCATTGACTGTTGCTATTTGGTATCTCCATATCAGTTCGTTCTCATCGATGGTGCCGTCACCATTCGGGTCGCTGGGAGGCAGACAATAAACACTGCCGCCACCCGTCGGGTAATGGTCGGCCCCAATATATACCTTGTCATCAGCAACAGCGGCGGAAGATCTGGCATACATTGGCCAGCCCCCACTTGTAACGTACTTCCATTCCACTTCGTTGGAGTCAATAATTCCATCACCGTTTGGGTCATTGGCAGGCAGACAGAAAACCCAGCCGCTATGAGACTGTACATACACTTTACCGTAAGCGACGGCCGGGGAGGACTCGAAAGCGTCGGCGGCTGCTCTGTAGATCCATATCCTTTCATTTTGGTCCACGACTCCATCGCCATTTGGGTCACTGGCAGGCAGACAGTCAACGCCAGCCGATGTTGCCAAATAGACTCTACCATCAGCAACGGTTGCAGAAGATAGCACTGTCGAGCCGCCTGGCGGTGTATAAGTCCAAACCTTTGCTCCAGTAGAAGCATTCAGACAATAAAACTTAACACCTAAGCCCACATAGACATTACCATCAGCAACAGCAGGAGAACCACCGCTTGTAAATTCGTAGCTCCAAACCACTTCACAGGGGTCGATGACTCCATCACCATTCGGGTCATCC
Organism: uncultured Pirellulales bacterium; assembly: GCA_964444715.1. Lineage (GTDB taxonomy): Bacteria > Planctomycetota > Phycisphaerae > Sedimentisphaerales > Anaerobacaceae > Fen-1362. The sequence continues at coordinate 7,629 of CAYUIL010000025.1, forward strand.
TGAGGCAGACAATAGGCATCACTACCTAACACCGCATAGACATTACCATCAGCAACGGCTGGAGAAGACCCCCCATAGTGGGCTATTGGGCAGGTCCATGTTACCTCGCTGTCATCGATAACTCCATCGCCGTTGGGATCGTTGACAGGCAGACAGTAAAAACCACCGTTTGCATCCACATAGACACTGCCATTGACAACAGCAGGAGAAGAATACACGACACCTGATGTTGTATAGCTCCAAATTTTTGCTCCAGTTGAAGCGTCAAGACAGTAAACATTAAAATCGTCTGACCCCACATAAACTTTACCATCAACAACGGCAGGAGAAGAACGCACAGCACTGCCTGTTGTGTATGCCCATAATACATTGTTCGTGTCTGGCGCTGCCGAACTCGAGTATCCCGTATGATTCTGGTTATGACGAAACATAGGCCACCAATCGATACCACCTTCAACCTGGCACACATCCCCATTCAGGATGGTACCCCCATTGTTAGTGAACTCGGTCCGCCAGAATAAATGAAGATTGTTCAGATCCAACACCGAACCAGCACCCAGCTTCAGCGAGTCGACGTATAATGCCTCAGCGTTCCCTCCCTCGCCGCCGCGATTACCGTTGTCGGAGTTGTCCACCAAACGGACCATGCCGACATCCGCTCCACCAATCGTCAGCTTCCCGTGCGCGAAGTTGTTATTGTAACCCTCTATCACCGCCCCTTTATCCTCGCAGGCGACCTCCAAGTCGTCGGTCTCTCCTGGACCTCCCTCGAAGATCAGTTCCAAGTTGGCAAGGCCAGCCAAGTCGGTTTCGTCGGTGCTGAGATTCTCAAAGTCTGCGCCGGTCATGTGGATAGTGCTGCCGGGCACGGCCGTGAAGAAACTGTTGTCCCCAAAATGCAGGAGTCCTGAAACGGTGATTTCCGCGCCGGCAGCGGTAATGTTCAACGTGCTGCCGTTACCGTCAAACTCCACAACGTTGGCGTCAAGCACACCATCCGCGATGCTGAGCTTGCCGGAATCCCAGGTCTTGAGCGTATCGGAAACAAACACGTATCCATCGTTGGCAACGGTTAGTTCACCAGTCCCGCCGGCTAAGTCACTACCACCACCGACGTAAAGCGAGGCAGAGTTGACCCAGACCGAACCAGTGCCATCGACTATCACGCTGCCGTCGCTGCCGGATTCGCAGCCAATACAACTGCTCAATAAGTTCGAAACAGCACCGCCGTTTTGAATAGCCAGCAAGCCGGTGCCCTCGGTGCCAACGAAAAGATACTCGGAGTGGCCCAACGTCGAGCCGGTGCCAGTGACGGTTACGCTGCCGTCGGAATCGGCACGCGAGCCAATCTCAGCATACGCAGTTGAAACTGCGCCGCCGTTTTCGATGGACAACTCAGCCGTGCCCAACTCGGCGACCCAAAGCCCACCGCTATTGGTCCAGCTTGAGCCAGTGCCAGTAACGGTTACGCTGCCATTGCCCGTAGA